>JAUYKH010000033.1 GCA_030700065.1 bacterium
TGCCTTATGGTGACAAAATCGACACTTCGATTTTCGAGTTGGATAAATACACGGTGCTGAAGCGTTCGCCATCTTTGTCCGTCTCGCCGGAAGAATTGGGTAAAGAGAATATTTTTGAATAATATCATGCCGAAAGTTTCAACCGTTGAAAAAAGACGGACACTGGAACAGTTTTTGGTGGAGAAAGGTGATCTGACCAAAAAACAACTGTCCGGAATAGAAATCGGGCAGGCCACGAATCGGGAGGGGGTGGAGGCCGCCCTTTTCAAAATATTGGGAGAGGAAAAATTTACTCGCGCCAAGGCCGATTTTTTTCATCTGCCGTACGTGGATTTGCGAACCCAGAGTATTTCCAAAGATGCCTACACCGTGGTAGGCAAAGATATCTCGGAAAATTACAAATTTTTGCCCTTTGCCAAGGAGAACGATTTGGTAAAGATTGCTCTTACCAACCCTGCCGATCTGCGCGCTCTTGAGGCGCTGGAATTTCTGGCGCAGAAAAACAAATATCGGATCGAACTCTATCTCACTTCCCCGTCGAGCTATAACGAAGCGGTGGTAAAGGGCAGGACGATTTCCTCCGAAGTTTCTGAAGCGCTTCAGGCAATTCAGAAGAAAGAAAAAGAGACCCAACTAACCTCCCAGGGCGCCGAAGCCGCGATAGTCGCGAGGAAAATTAGTCCCGAGGCGCCGATTACGAAAATTGTTGATGTGATCATCAAGCACGCTTTCACCGCCCGCGCGTCCGATATCCATATCGAACCGCAGGAAAATGATTTGCGCATCCGTTATCGCGTTGACGGGATACTGTACAGCTCCCTGATCGTGCCGAAAATCGTGCATCCGGCAATCGTGTCCCGCATCAAAATTTTATCCAATCTCAAGATTGACGAACAACGGCTACCCCAGGACGGGAGGTTTCATATGGATATTGAAGAGCATTCCATCGATTTTCGCGTTTCCACCCTGCCCACGGTGAACGGGGAAAAGGTCGTCATGCGCCTGTTGGACAAATCAAGCGGGGTATCGTCCCTGGCAGAATTGGGGCTTACGGGGATGAAACTTCGCCGGCTGAAGGAAAATATCATCAAAGCGCACGGCATGCTTTTGGTCACCGGCCCGACCGGTTCGGGGAAATCCACGACCCTTTACGCCGTCCTGACGATTTTAAATAAAATTGGCGTCAATATTGTAACTCTCGAAGACCCGGTGGAATATTTCGTAAATGGAGTCAATCAGGCACAGGTCAACCCTGATATCGGATTGACCTTTGCTTCCGGATTGAGGTCAATCCTTCGGCAGGACCCGAATATCATCATGGTTGGAGAAATCCGCGATCGCGAAACCGCGGAGCTTGCGGTTCACTCGGCCCTGACCGGCCACTTGGTTTTTTCCACCCTGCACACAAATGACGCGGTGGGAGCCATACCGCGGCTTTTGGATATGGGCATCGAAGCGTTTCTGCTCACCGCGTCGGTGAATGCCGTGATGGCCCAGAGGCTCGTGCGGAAAATTTGTCGGGATTGCAGAAAGGAAATTTCTGTGCAAGAAGAGGTAAAGAAGATGTTTGCCCAGGAACTAAAAGGCATCCCGAAAGAAGAAGCAGAAGGAGTTGATTTATCGAAAATCAAACTCTACGCCGGAGCGGGCTGCAAGTCATGCGGCGACTCGGGATACAAGGGCCGGCTGGCAATTTTTGAAGTTTTGCCGCTGTCAGACAAACTCAAAGAACAAATTTTGGGGCGTGAGTCAGCGGCGAAATTGGGTGAAACCGCCCGCGTCGAGGGCATGATCACAATGAAACAGGACGGACTCATCAAAGCCCTGAAAGGACTCATCACCCTGGAAGAAGTCATCAGGGTAACGAAGGAGTAAGGGAATTTTCAATTTTCAATTTTGCAATTTACAATCAATAACCAATGTTTCAATTTAAAAATTTTGGAATTGTAAATTTTTATGAAAATTATTCTCATAGAACCAGATGAATACTACCATGCGCAGTTTGCGAATCATCTTGCGGATATCGCCGAGCTTGCGGTCGCTTCGAATTTGTCAGATGCCAGAGAGCTTATTGCCGAGATGACCCCAGACGTCATTGTTCTCGAGCTTCTGCTCCAAGACGAGCCGGCGTACAAACTTTTGGAAGAGATGAGCCAAGACAGACACTCTGCCCCGAGAATAATATTTTCAAAAATTTACAATCCGGAAGATATACGAGCCGCTATGAATTTGGGCGCGTCCGGATATTTTGTAAAGGGGAGGGACACAATTCATGATATCAAAAAATTACTTTTAACTTATCAAAAATGACATACAAAAATCCGGAAGCCGAGCTTGAACATCTGCTTGCTTACGTTTTGGAGTCCGACGCGTCAGACCTGCATGTATTGGTCGGCAAGCCGCCGATTATCAGGACAGACAGCAAGCTTGTTCCCATTGCGGATTACAAGGCATATGACGCGGAAGAGACGGAAAAGCTTTTGAGCGGACTGATCGAAGCCAATGAATTCCGCAAACAGCAGATGCTGGAGAAAAAACAAGTCGATTTCTCTTATGATTTCAAGGGACAGGCCCGTTTTCGCGTCAATCTTTATTATCAGAAAGGCACCCTGGCGGGAGCGTTCCGTCACATCCCAACCAAGATCAGAACAGTCCAGGAACTGAATTTGCCTCCGCAACTCGAGAACTTTGCGAAGCACAGGCAAGGTCTGGTCCTGTTTGTCGGACCCACGGGGCACGGCAAATCGACGACATTGGCCGCGCTTATCGATATCATCAACCGCACCCGCTCGGAGCATATCGTCACCATTGAGGATCCGATTGAATATCTCTTTACCCAGGACAAGTCAATCATCAGCCAGCGGGAAGTTTATCAGGACACGGACAGCTTTTCGCACGCCATCAGATCCACTCTGCGCGAAGACGTGAATGTCGTCATGGTCGGGGAAATGCGGGATCTGGAATCCATATCCACGACGATTACCGTTGCCGAGACCGGTCATCTGGTTTACGCGACACTGCACACCAATGACGCGGCGCAGACCATTGACCGGGTGATCGATGTGTTTCCCGCGCACCAGCAGAACCAAGTCCGATCCCAGCTTTCGAATATTCTTTTGGGCGTCGTTTCCCAGCGCCTCCTGCCGCGTATCGGGGGCGGCCGCGTGCCGGGCGTGGAAATCATGCTCTCCAACAACGCCGTGCGGAACGTAGTCCGGGAAGGCCGGACATTTGAGCTGAACAATATCATCCATACGAGTTCTGAAGAGGGGATGATGAGCCTGGATCGGGCCTTGGCCGACATGGTGAGAAAGGGCCTGGTCAAACTGGAAGACGCGTTGGCCTACGCGAATAATGAAGAAATGTTCAAATCGTTGGTGAAGAGGTTCTAGCCATGCTATTTGACTATCGCGCGAAAGATCAGGAAGGAGTGATAAAGAAAGGGGTTGTTGAGGCGGAATCCGAGACGCAAGCCTCGGAAGTTTTGTTCAGGAATGGACTGACGGTTTTGAGCATTGAGCAGGGGGCCGCCGATTTTGATCTGGCCAAATATATTCCCTTCTTGAATGGCGTGTCGAGAAAAGAACTGGTTTTGTTTTCCCGCCAGCTTTCGACGCTGATCAACGCCCGCGTTCCGATTTTGCAGTCGCTGGATATCCTGGTCGATCAAGTTTCGAGCCGCCGCTTAAGAGAAGTGATCAGGGAAATGATCTCCGACATCGAAGGCGGAAAAAGTTTATCCGAAACAATCGCCCGGTTTCCTTCGGTTTTTTCAAATCTTTACGTCAGTCTGATCAAATCCGGCGAACTTTCAGGCACGCTGGACAAGTCCCTGATCTACATTGCCGACCAGCAGGAAAAAGACTACGATCTGATCTCGAAACTTCGCGGCGCGATGGCTTATCCGATTTTTATCATCTCCGCCATTTTTATCGTCGGCGCGCTGATGTTTACTTTCGTCCTGCCGCAGATGCTCTCGGTCTTGCAGGAAGCCGGCGCCCAGCTGCCGCTGACGACGCGGATTCTTATCTTCTTTACTAATATTTTCAGAAAATACTGGGTGTTGCTGATCCTGGGATTTTTGGGCGCCATAACAGGTTTTGTTTTATACATCAGAAGTTCAGGCGGGCGAATAATCTGGGATGCTTTCAAACTCAAGGTCCCTATCCTGGGGAAACTTCTCCAGAAGATTTACATGGATCGATTTGCCCGCAATCTTTCCACGCTTGTCGCGGGCGGCATCCCGATCGTGCAGGCCCTTGATACTGTCGCGGAGGTGGTGGGAAACCGCATTTACCGCGAGATCATTTTGGAAGCGGCGAAAGAGGTGGAAACCGGCAAATCAATCGGCGCGGTTTTTATCGCCCGCAAAGAAGTCCCGAAGATTGTCGGACAAATGATCGAGGTCGGCGAGCAAACCGGCGAACTGGACGTGATTTTGGGAAAGCTTGCCAATTTTTACGGCAAAGAAGTGGAGAACATGATTGCCACCATGACGAATCTGCTCGAGCCCGTGATTATGATTCTCCTGGGCTTGGCCGTGGCCGTCATGGTTGCGGGAATTCTGCTTCCAATTTATAATGTAGCTAGTGTTCAATAATGTGGATAATGTCCACAATCCCGAAAGGGGGTGAAACAAAAAGTGAAAACAATTCATAAATTGGCCAAAAGCAAAGGGTTTACCCTGATCGAACTTTTGGTTGTCATCGCCATCATCGGGATTCTGGCCGCCGTGGTTTTGGTCTCACTCAATTCCGCCCGCGCCAAGTCCAGGGACGCGAAGCGATTGGCAGACGCCAGACAGATTATGACCGCGTTGGAACTGTTCTATAACGACAACAACAGTTATCCTTTGCCGGCTACTGCCAGCGCCACCGGACCAACGCCAACCGACGGAGCCGCGGGTGCTACCTGGGCGAACTTTATGGCCCTTTACCCCACCTACCCGGCACCGACCAATGATGGAACATGCGCTACTGGTTTAGCATATACCTACACTCAATTAACCAGCGGATCAAGTTATAGCGTAGCATTTTGTCTGGGAGCAGCTACGGGAGGTTTGGCGGCTGGAAACCACACAGCCTCACCGGCAGGCATTCAATAGTTTTGAGTAATTTGCTTTTCCCCCTTGCATTATGGTGGGCGGCCTGCCTGCCGGGAGGCAGGGGGAAAGTCTTATATACTTAAAATTCAGCAATATAAAAAGAAAACATTTAGGATTTACCCTGATTGAACTTCTGGTGGTTGTTGCCATCATAGGACTGCTTTCATCAATTATCGCTTTTTCCGTATCCCAGGCGCGAATGAAATCCAGAGACGCGAGAAGAATTTCTGATATGAAGCAGATAAAATCGGGCACGGATTTATACTTTTCAACCGACAGCGGTTACCCTGATGCGGCCGTATGGACACCCGGCAATATGTTGACCTGTAATTCCGTGAGTATAATGCGTATCCCGGATGATCCATCGGCTCCTGTGTATCACTACACTTATACTCCCACCACCGAAGCAAACCCAGCCTCTGGTTGCGGCACCACAGTCCGGAAGGGGTACAAGATCTA
>JAUYKH010000014.1 GCA_030700065.1 bacterium
AACCTTTAGTTTGTAAATCTCGCTCATAATTTTCACTATTTTAGGCACAAAAGTTTCGACTTCGTCCGCGGCAATTTCAAATACCAACTCATCGTGCACCTGTAAAAGGAGGCGGCAATTCGGGTTCGTGGTTAGATCGTCCTCTTTGAGCTTGTTCATAGCCATTTTAATAATATCCGCGTTCATGGACTGAAACGGCATATTAATCGCCGCTCGCTCGGCCGCGGAGCGGACTTGAAATTGCGAGGAATTAATTTCGGGCAAGGGCCGGACGCGGCCTATTTCGTTTCTGACATATCCGGACTTTCTGGTTTCCTCGACAATGCGATCCAGATACTGGGTAAGGTCTTTGTAGGTTCGGAAATATTTATCAATAAATTCCTGGGCTTGCCCTTGCGATACGCCCGGAATACGGGTTTTGAGGCCATGGGCCGAAAGGCCGTACAACACCCCAAAATTAATAGTCTTGGCCGCTCTGCGCATGTCGGCTGTTACCTCATCCTGCCCAAATATCTCCCGAGCGGTGGCAATATGGATATCCTCGCCGCTCTGAAAAGCCAGAATCATTTTGTTATCACCGGACAGATGCGCGGCGATGCGAAGCTCGATCTGGGAATAGTCGATTGAAACAAGCTTAAATTTTTTGTCGGCCATAAATGCCCGGCGGATTTTGCGCCCCAATTCCGTGCGGATCGGGATATTTTGGAGATTGGGATCAGAAGACGACAATCTGCCGGTTGCGGCAATAGTCTGATTGTAGCTCGTATGCAGGCGGCCTGTTTCCGGATTGATGAGTTTGGGAAGAGCATCCAAATAGGTACTTTTGAGCTTTGAAAGTTCTCGCCATTCAAAAATGAGATCGATGATCGGGTGCAGACCACGCAGCTTCTCAAGCTCGGTTGCGGCCGTGGAAAAAAGTCCGGCTTTGCCACGCTTGAGATCCTCGGTTGGGATGGCCAGCTTCTCAAAAAGAATTGATTTGAGCTGAATCGGGCTGGCGATATTAAACTCCTCTCCGGCGAGTTTCCAAATTTTCTTTTCCAATTTGCCGATTTCGACGGTTGCTTCTTTGGATAATTCTTTCAGGATCGTCGGATCGATTCTGATGCCGCAATTCTCCATCTCGGCCAGAACTGTGATGAGCGGCATCTCGATGTGCTGGAAAACATGCGTCAGCTTCATCTCCTCAAGACGCTGCTCCAGTTTTTCCGCCAGGCGCCAGGTAAAATCCGTATCCTCACAGCAGTAAGCGGCGACCTTCTCAAGCGGCACATCCGCCATGCTGATCTGTGCCTTGCCTGTTCCAATCAAGCTTTCGATTTTCGTTTTGCGGAAACCAAATTCATTGAATGACAATGTATCGAGATCAAACGCGCGGGCGCCGGAGTTGAGAAGATAAGCCGCGATCATCGTGTCAAAATTTATTCCCGCAAGCGGCATGCCGGCCCGCTTTAAAACGAGATAATCATATTTGATGTTGTGACCGATCTTTTGAAACTTCGGATCAGCAAGTATCTGCGCAAATTCTCGTCCGAGAATCGTTCGCGGCAAGTAGTAGGCGCGGCCCTTCTCCCAGCAAATTCCAACTCCCAGTAATTCGCCTCGCAACGGATCAAGAGATGTGGTCTCGGTATCAAGGGCAAACTTTTTTTGTTCTTGGAGTTTGGCCATAAACTCTTTGTACTTTTCCGGTTCGTCTACAAGTTCGTATTTCACCCTCTCCTTTAATTCCTCCCCCTTTGTGGGGGAGGAAGGGTGGGGGGCGGGCAGTTTGTCCAAAAGCGAGCTCATCTCCAACTCCTGCAAAATTTTGACAACTTTCGCTTCGTCATAGAAACCCAGGCGCGCGCTGTTCAAATCCAGTTTGATTTTGAGGTCGCAGACGATTTGCGAGAGCTTTTTGGAAATTTCCGCGTCGGCCCTGTGTTCTTCGAGCAATTTTGCCACTCTCGGCCTGACATTGGACAATTTTCTGTAGATTCCTTCCAAAGTCTTGTAATCCTGCAAAAGTTCAGCCGCGGTTTTTTGGCCGATTCCTTTTACGCCCGGAATATTGTCCGAGGGGTCGCCGCGCAGGGCGCGATAATCAACCAGTTGCGACACATCCAGGCCGTATCGTTCCTTCACCGCGGCTTTGTCGTAGAGTTTGGTCTCGGTCAGGCCTTGCTTTGGCGCGTAAACCTTGACCTCGTCGCTGACTAACTGCAGGGCGTCCAGGTCGCCAGTCAAAATTATTGCTTCCAAGTCCTTTTCTTTCTTTGCGAGGGTAGCGAGTGAACCAATAAGATCGTCCGCCTCATAACCTTCCATTTCGTAAATCGGCAGATTAAAGGCCTTCACCAATTCTTTAACGCGCGGAATTTGGCTGTAGAGTTCATCCGGGGCTTTCACGCGTTTGGCTTTATATGGTTCATAAAGCTTGTCGCGAAAAGTGGGTTTTGGGAGGTCAAAAGCTACCGCGACGTAAGTAGGCTTGATCTCTTTGAGCGCCTTCAAAAACAGCAGGGCGAAACCATAGACGCCATTGGTCGGCTCGCCCTTGCGCGTGGACAGATGAGGGATGGCATGAAACCCGCGGTGCACGAGCGAATTGCCGTCCACGAGTAGTAACACAGATTTTTTTACTCCAGACATATCATTAAATCCTACCACATTTACATAACTCACTTTATGCGCGGCCGCGTAACGTGTGAGTTAGGACGAATATTAAAATGCTCGGTCCATTTCGCCTCCTGCGGCAGTTTATCGCTTTCTATTACAAGCACGCAGTCCTTCAAACCGCATTCCTTTACAATTTCGTAAAAATCTTCGCCTAATTTGTAGGGGGTCAACCAAATGCTATGCTGGAAATGGGCTAGGCCCAACCTTTTTAACCTATAACGCAATACATCGCGGTGTTTCTTTTGTTTTTCCGGAACATCAAATGACACCAGCCGCCATCGCCCGTCCCAAGTCTCGGCTCGAAGATTTTTTAATTTAATCTTTTGAATGGCCGCCAGTTCTTTCCGAACAGTCTCGGCCAAACGATAGACAACTCGTCCCTCGCTAAGTGAACTGGTTAAATACCCTCTTTTCTTCAACCGAGCAAAGCCGTTGTAGACCGACTGTTTGCGAGGACGGCCGCCATAAGGCCGGGAAACATTGTCAATAAAGATGTCTAGCGAGACTTCACCGGCCTTCAGCAAAAAATCCATTATATAATAAGTAATGGTGCCAGTCTTACCTAAAATTTCTTTCAATTTCCTTTTCATAATCTCTATAACTCACTTTGTGCGCGGCCGCGTAGCAAGTGAGTCAAGAATAATAAAAATTTATCTGTTGGTTAAGCTTTGTTTCGTGCCCTGCCCAGCCATTAATCGATTCAAACACGGGCCATTTTTTATTTTGATTTCAAAAATCTTTCTCGAACACCCCGTGCGCGTAATGTTGACAAAAATCACGACCGCTACTTTTGTCAAACCAAGAGATCAAAAAATAAAGTCTTCACGATTGCGTAAAATAGGCGGCTTAACCGGCACTTGGGCCATTCTCTGCATTCTAAATTCTAATTCTATATTCTTCTACTCTTCCGTCACGCGCCAGACTTCGGCCAGATCAGTCAGGCCCTCAAGCGCCTTCAAAAGCCCGTCCTGCTGCATGGTCACCATGCCGGCATCAACAGCCAATTTTTTGATCTGATTGGTCGAGACCTGATCAAAAATTGCCTGCTGAATTTTATCGTCAACCGCGAACACCTCGAAAATTCCCACGCGGCCGCGGTAGCCCAGATCGTGGCATTTGGCACAGCCTTTGCCGTGATAAAAAGTATATCTTTTCGGCACGTCCACCACGCTTTTACTTGGAATTTGCGAGAGGATCGATTTTACCCGCTCCATTTCCTTGGGCGCTGGGCGATAAACTTCCTTGCAGTCTGGGCAAATCCGCCGCAGGAGCCGCTGGGCCAAGAGGGCATTTAGTGCCGGGGCCAGTGTTACGGGTTTGACCCCCAAATCCAGAAGCCTCGGGATAGCACCGGCCGCATCATTCGTATGGAGAGTGGAAAGGACCATATGACCGGTCAATGCCGCCTGCGCCGCGGTCTCACCGGTTTCAAAATCCCGGATTTCGCCAACCATGACGATGTCCGGATCCTGCCGGAGGATCGAGCGAAGGCCTTTCGCAAAATCCATACCCCCGCTTCGGTCAATCGGGGTCTGATTGATGCCCTCCAGTTGATACTCAACCGGGTCTTCTAAAGTAATGATCTTGACCCCGGACCGGTTGAGGTAATTCAAAAAAGCGTAAAGGGTTGTTGTTTTGCCAGACCCCGTCGGGCCGGTCGTGAGAATCATTCCGTTCGGTTTCTCGAGTTCCTCCTGCACGACTTTGAATGCCATCCCGCGTAGGCCGAGGTCATTGATGTCAAGCCCCACGTCCTGGATGCCGAGTATGCGGATCACGACTGATTCGCCATAGTTTGTCGGTAAGACCGAAACGCGCAAATCCAGATTACGATCATCGGATTTGATGCTGAACCGCCCGTCCTGGGGCACTGATGTGATATTCAGCTTCAGACCCGAAAGCAGCTTGATGCGGGAAAGAAGATTGCGGACAATAGGAGTTGGGAGTGTCGCGATATCCTGCAAAACGCCGTCGATACGAAACCGCACCTTCATAAATTTCTTTTCCGGCTCGAGATGAATGTCCGAAGAGCGAGTATTGACGGCTGCCCCAATAATCATTTCCAAAATTTCACTGATGGTCAATCCGCCCGTGGCGGTGTCTGACAATGGCAAATGTTTCAACTTCTCCAAGACATCCGCGCCGGTTGCAACGGTAACTTCATGTCTCGAACCGGCCTGAACTGGCGCAATAATTTTTTTGTATTGCCCCATGGCCGCCTCAAGGCCGCTCTTGGAAACAAGGTAGGGCTCGACCTCGGATTTCTTTTTCAATGTCTCAAGCACAGCAAGCAAATTCTTGTTCTTCGGATCAACGATGGCAATCCTCAAAAGCGGGCCTTCTTTGTAAAAGGGGATTACCTGGGCCGCCACGGCTTCGTCTACGGACATTTCCGCCAAAGCCACCTCGTCAATTGGAAATCCGGTCAAATCAAAATACGGCAGGTTATGCACCTTGGCCGTGCGTTGCGCCTGCTGTTCCTCAAACTTCCGGTTGAGGTCCGTAAAAACTTCGCTGATTTTTGCAGATTTGTTTCCGGTAAAATCGCTCATTTTGGGCTTATTTATTTTCAGTATAACCCAAAATGAGGACAAATCAAACCACGATCTGGTCCCTGATTTTTTGAAGCTTGTTCAAAACGTCCTGCTCGAATGGCAAAAGCTCGGTGCCAACAGGGGCGCGAACCGTGCCCAGCGATCCGTTAAGCATCTGCCCGCCCAGAGCACTGGCCACCACCTGGGCCTTGAGCGAGGGGTGAAGATGAAAATACCCGACCACTTGCGAAGGCAGGGTTTCCGCCAAAAACAAAATAATCTTGCGGCCGGACAGGCTCCCGACAAGCTCTTTCATGACTCCGAAGACCTCCTGCTCCGTCGCGCCTGATTTCACAAAATCATTGTGGTTGACCAACGAATAGGTCAGTCCCATCTCCGGCACTTCGCGCAGTCTCGCCAAAGCGCGTCCCCAAAGCTTGAGCATGGAAATATTCTTGGTTTTGTAAAGCTCCTTGATGATATCCTGCTGACGCGCTCCCCGGGAAACCAGGGCTGATGCCTTGAGAAAAGCCTTCGGCGTTGTTTTGGCATGCTGAAAGCTGTTTGTCTCGACAATGATGCCGGTCAAAAGGGCGGTGGCAATCCCCTCATCGATGAGACCCTCTTCGAAATTCTCGATCAAAACCGTCAAAATTTCGGAAGTGGAGGTCGCGGTCAGATCCACGAGATTAATCTGTCCATAGTGCTCATTGGCCGGATGGTGGTCAATGTTAATGATCGGGGTTTCAAAAAATAAATCCGTGTTTTTTTCGTAAATATTCCCGAGGTGCTCAAGCGAAGGGCAATCCAGGGTGATGATCAGATCGTACGGGAATTTGGCACTCCCAAACGTGAGGTCGTCCGCGGCAAACTTTCCACTTTTTGGTTTAAGAAATATATCCACCCTGTCCGGCTTGACTTCATAGGAAAGCTCGTCGAGCTGCGCATTGGCTGTTTTCAAAGATACGACAAAACTCTGAAAAGAATCCAGCTCTTTCTTGATCTCGCCGACCTTCGGCAAAAACCGAAATGGGGCGAGGTCGTTGCCGGAGCAGACCACTTCCGGCTGTTTATCCAGCTTCTTGAGAAAATCAAAAAGCGCCAAACCGGCCCCCAAAGCGTCTCCGCCGCCGTTTTGTGGCAGGGCAATCAAAACGCGGTTGGCCTTGTTTATACTCTCAAAAATTTGTTGTTCAATATCGCCGTTCATTTAATTAAATTAGGGTATCGAGTCAATATAAAGGAAGAGAAAAGACAAGTCAAGTAATTTTTGTTAAACTCATACCATGATTTCAGTCATTTCCCGCTCTGAAGAAGAAACCAGGCGCATGGGCGAAAACGTCGCCAAGCTGTTAAAAGGCGGCGAGGTGATCGCGCTATCTGGGAATTTGGGCAGCGGCAAAACGACTTTTGTCAAAGGCCTGGCCCGCGGCTTCGGAATACGCAAGGCAATCACCAGCCCGACCTATATACTGTTTCGTCCTTATAAATTGCGCCGCGGCAGGGTATTCTATCACTTTGACCTCTACCGGCTGAAGTCAGTCCGGGAGTTGTCTGAACTGGGACTTCATGAAATTCTTGAAAACGGCAAAAATATTGTAGCCATCGAGTGGCCGCAAAAAGCGAAAAAATTTTTGCCAAAAGGGACTATTCACATTCGCTTTACGCACGGTAAAAAACCAAATGAACGGCTCGTAACTATATGGTCAAAAAAATAACCGCAATTTTGTTCCTGGTTTTGTTTTTCGAGGCCCTGGGCATGCTCGTCCTGTTTCGTCACGCGCGCCTGGCTGAACTCGCTCCCGCAAATGCCCAAGAAGACAATTATCAACTTCGGCAAATGGAAAAAGCTGTTTCAAGTTTAAAACTAGAATCAGCGGAAAAGTCCTGGGTCTTGGACGAAAAAACCGTGCCGGCGTGGAAAGAGGCAAAATTAGCATCGGGTTTAACTTCTGATCCGCTTGCGGCCTATTTTAACGAACAAACCGGTTTGCCGCCAGACTGGACAAACAACAATCTATCTGCTAATATGACCAGTCTGGCCATTGATGAAAAAGCCTTGGGCGAGTTCCTTTTAAAACTGGCTTTGGACACGAACCAGGATCCGCAGGACGCGCAGCTTCAGATCGAAGAAGGGCGGGCAGTGAAATTCACGCCGCATGAATCGGGAAAAATTCTCGATCTCAAGGCGGCGCGAGAGCTCATAGCGTCCGCGGCGGCGGCTACTGGCGAAACAACCGTGACCCTGCCAATCCACTTTTACGCGCCAAACGTTGTCTTGGGAGATTTAAACGATCTTGGCATCAAAGAACTGCTCTCGCGGG
Organism: bacterium; assembly: GCA_030700065.1. Taxonomy (GTDB): domain Bacteria; phylum Patescibacteriota; class Doudnabacteria; order UBA920; family 2-01-FULL-46-14; genus JAUYKH01. Next base: position 7,520 of record JAUYKH010000014.1, read on the forward strand.
GGCAGACGGATTTTACGGGCTCGTCGAATTCGCGTATTCAAAATGTGAGAGTCGGGGCATCGCAATACAATGGGCTGATCATCCCGCCTGGCGAAGAATTTTCTTTTAATAAAAATCTCGGCCCGATTGATGCGGCGCACGGATACCTTCCTGAACTTGTCATCAAACCCGAGGGCACGGTGCCGGAATTCGGCGGGGGACTCTGCCAAGTCTCCTCGACCGCGTTCCGCGCGGCTCTTTACTCGGGCTTGCCGATCACCCAGCGGCGCAACCATTCCTACGCGGTCAGATACTACGAATGGATAAGTGATGATCAACCGCGCGCGCCAGGACTGGACGCGACGATCTACCCCGGAGCGCAGGATTTGAAATTTGTCAATAACACGCCCGGGACAATTTTGATCGCCACCCACATCGAAGGAAAACGTCTCTATTTTGACTTCTACGGAACACACGACGGACGAGAAGTGACGGTCAGCCAACCCGAAGTATATGATCGCAGGGCAAACGGCGCGGTCAAAGCAAAAGTCACGAGAAAAATTTTGAGGGACGGGCAGGAGCCGATCGAAAACGTAATCGCGTCAAGCTATGTCTCGCCCAATCTATATCCTAAGGTTTACGAATACCCAAAAACCGAGACAACGCCGCCAGCCGAACCCATTCCTCCAATTAGCAATTAATTTAAACTTATGCAATTTACCATCCACAATAGACCGATCGAGGAGCTCCAGACTCAAGCGCTGGTTGTTTTCGCGTTCGAAGATCGGACAACCGCTGAAGAAAAAAGGGCGGATGCACTGCTCGGTGGCCAAATAAAAAAACTGCGCTCCTCCAAGGATTTTTTGCCCCGCTTTGGCAGAACGCGCCTCATTTTTCATTCTGTTTTCCCCAGGGTTCTGCTGACGGGCCTAGGCAAACAAAAAGATTTTTCGCTGGAAGTATTTCGCGGCGCCGTGGGCCGCGCCATAAACGAAATTGGCAACTTGCCGGTGAAAAACTGCGCGTTTCTTATGCCAAAGACCGCCCGCATCCCGATGGATGAGATGTCCCAAGCGCTGACGGAAGCGGCGCTCCTGACTGATTATAAATTTTCTTACTATAAAGATGCTGATCCCGACGGAATCAGGTTGGAGCAAGTTACCTTGGTCGCCGAGAAGCAGGATGCCAAAAAGGTCGCGGCCGGATGCCTTACTGGCGAGATTGTCGGATCGAACGTAAACGCGGTAAGGGATCTGGGCAACCACCCCGCCAATGTCGCGACTCCTTCACATTTAGCTGAACACGCCCTTGCTATTGCCAAGGCGGACCGCAATATCAAGGTCAAGGTCCTGCACCGCACGGACATCAAAAAAGAAAAAATGGAAGCCCTGCTGGCAGTCTCGCAAGGCTCGGACGAAGAGCCGAAATTTATTATCCTCGAATACCGGGGCCGCAAGACAGGGCCGATGGTCGCATTGGTCGGAAAAGGCATAACTTTTGACAGTGGGGGCATTTCCATCAAACCGTCGGAAAAGATGGAAGAGATGAAATATGACATGGCCGGCGCGGCAACAGTCATGGGAATTATCAAACTTGCGAGCCAGATGAAACTGCCTATTGATCTCGTCGGGCTCATTCCCGCGACTGAAAATCTGCCTTCCGGCAAGGCCATAAAACCCGGGGATATCGTCCGCTCGCGCTCGGGCAAAACGATTGAAATAGTAAACACGGATGCCGAAGGGCGGCTCGTGCTTGCGGACGCGCTGGATTACGCCAAAAAATACAAGCCCGCGCTGATCATGGATTTTGCCACGCTCACCGGCGCAATTGTCGTGGCGCTCGGCGACGATCTCATCGGCGCGTTTGCCAACCGGGAAAATCTTTTTCCAAAACTTGAGCAAGCGGCGAAAATTACCGGCGAAAAAATCTGGCCAATGCCGCTGGAGCAGGATTACGAACAATTTATCAAAAGCGACTTCGCGGATCTGCGCAATATCGGCACAACGCGTTATGGCGATTCCATCAACGCGGCCAATTTTTTGAAAGAGTTCGTCGGCGACACGCCCTGGGTTCATTTCGATATCGCGGGGGTCGCCTGGGCCACGCGGGAAAAACCCTACCGGCCCAAAGGCGCCACCGGCACCGGCGTCCGCCTCGCCATTGAGTTTTTGAAAAAGTTCAGGAAATAAATAAATCAGCCGTCTCTTGACAAAGTAATACAGCTGTAATACAATTAGATTATGAGAGCTGTTATAAATTTTTCGCTGCCTGCCAAAACGGCCGCGGAGATCAAAAAAAGGATTAACAAATGGGGCTTCGCCTCGACCAGCGAATACATTCGCTTTCTTTTGGATTTGGATCAAGATTTGATTTCGACGAACGACTTGCTGCAAATGTCCGCCCGAGCAGACCGGGAATACAAGACTCACAAATTAAAGAAGTACGATTCTCTGGCTGATCTCTCGGGATGATTATCAAACGCATTTTTTACGGCTCGGATTTTGTCAAACAGTTTCGCAAACTGCCGGAGCCGATTAAAAAAATTGCGATTAAAAAAGAGAAAATTTTCTGGAGCAATCCGCTTCACCCGTCGCTACGACTGCATGGCTTAAGGGGAAAATTGAGCGGATTGTTTTCAATTTCTCTAACTTTGAACTATCGAATTATTTTTACTAGAAAACCCAACGGCGATATTATCTTTGCATCCATCGGCAAACACGATATTTACAATTATTTGTAAAATATTGGCGCCGCGATTTTTTGCTCAAGTTGTTTGTCTACACTATGGTGTAATTACATCACGCTGTAGACAGGGGAAATGACAATATTTATAGGCAAAAGAAAAACCCAAGCGGCCACGAAAGGTGCTTGGGTTGCTTGTCAATTCGAGCTGGACAAACAATGAATTTAAAGACGCGGTATCAGGCGGACTCGCGGACGAGGACACGGCAACCCGCAAACCAAACGTCGCCAGGACCGCACCGGGCGACGCACACGCCGCGCCGCGCGCCACGCACGTACAGAATAGCGCACCAGAACTGGCCGCTGGTATCCTTCCAGACTGTGAAGTGCGGCGCTTCACGCTGCTCTTCTGGAAATTTCACCCCAAAGGTCAGAAACGTCATCGGGTCAGCCAGGCGGGGATAAAGCTCAAAGAGCTCCCCCGTCCTAACAATACGGCCCAATCGGATTGCCCGCACCCTCGCATCCACTGGTTGGACAATCAGCGGGATCTCGGCCGGGCTTTCGGCAACCCCCCACTTCAAGTCATAGTTACCGGCCGCGATGGCCTCTGCGGCCGAGGCGAAGTTGCCCGTGACGTAAAAAACCTTGCCGGTGGGGGTTGAAACGACCTTGGGGGCGATTGAAATCACATCGTCGCTGATAAAGGCCTGTAGCACTCGCGAAACCTCCGCAGGGGTTCGGTTGCCTTCCCTGACCAATTCCATAACTTTAGAGAGCTGGTCAAACAGAACGACCTTGCCACTTTCCACTACTGTGCCATTACTCATGGCTTCCTCCTAATTTTTTGAAATTGCCCTGATTACTCATCAAGGGTAACCCATTATGGATTACGGCCAAGTATAGCAAATTTTTGGTTTTTGTCAATGATTTGGCGGGATGGTAGAATGAGGTTAGATTGCTTCGGCCACAAGTACGGCCTCGCAATGACAGCAAATGAATTTATGATTGACAATACTTCAAAATCAAAAGAGCGGGTTGTGGCGGCAAAGCCGGAGAAGGACGAGGAGCAGTTTGACCTGACCCTGCGGCCGAAGACGCTCAAGGACTATATCGGCCAGGAAAAAATCAAAGAACATCTGCGGATTTTTTTGGGGGCGGCGAAGAAGCGCAAAGAGCCGATCGAGCATGTGCTGGTTTACGGCCCGCCGGGATTGGGCAAAACCACTCTCGCGCACGTATTGGCGCACGAGATGGGCGTACAAATCAAAGTTACTTCCGGGCCGGCCATTGAACGGGCCGGGGATCTGGCCAGCCTGCTGACCAATCTCGCCAACAACGACATTTTGTTTATTGATGAAATCCACCGCCTGCCGCGGATAGTGGAAGAGGTTCTCTATCCTTCAATGGAAGATTTTCGCTTTGACATTGTTTTGGGCAAGGGGCCGGGGGCGCGCTCGGTGCGCCTCGACCTGCCGCATTTTACCTTGATCGGCGCCACCACCAGGATTGGCCTGGTCTCCGCCCCTTTGCGTGATCGCTTTGGCATCACGATGCGGCTTGACTACTATGAAACCGAAGAGGTTGAAAAAATAATTACGCGGTCCGCCAAAATCCTGACGATTAAAATTAACGATGAGGCAGTCAAGGAAATTGCGAATCGCGCCAGGCGCACGCCGCGCATTGCCAACCGCCTCCTGCGGCGCGTGCGGGATTTTGCGGAAGTAAAAGGGGACGGGGCGGTAACGATAGGTGTTGCCAAGGCCGCGCTGGACGTACTAGAGGTGGACAGTCTCGGGCTTGATCGCAATGACCGAAATTTTCTCCTGACCCTGATTGAAAAATTTCGCGGCGGGCCGGTTGGCGTCAGTTCCCTGGCGGCGGCGGCGAGCGAAGAAGAGGACACTATCGAGGATATCTACGAACCTTACCTCATGCGCCTCGGCATGCTCGCGCGCACCCCGAAAGGACGGGTTGCCACGCCGTTGGCTTATGAACATTTAGGGATCAAAGGCGAGGGGAAACTTTTATGATTGAACTCGCCGCCAAAATAATTTTTTTCGCCCTGATGGCGCTTTTTGGAATTTATAGTCTGCTTATGGTTTACATATTGCTCCGGTTCGGCCGCTCGACACTCCTGGGGATTGTCCTCTCAGCTTTTTACGCGGTGCTGATTTTGAGTTTATACGCAGCGGCCCAGGCCAACTTTGAACAGATCCCGTTCCCGCAATTTAATCTCTAATATATGAAGCTTTTCTTCCCGGGTCAGCAGGAGGGCGAGCGGATTCATCTGGTCACCCGCCCGCATTGGATAATCCTGGCGATGAAAATCGCAGTTTGGCTGATTTTTGTTGCCTTATTTGTCTTTTTGGATTATCTTGCCGAAGCCGTCCCCACACTTACGGAGGCGCCTTACCTTTCAGCATTTAATCTTTTCAAAACAATCTATCTGATGTTTCTTGTGGCTGCCGTTTTCTATATTTGGATAATTTACTATTTGAATTATCAAGTTGTCACGAACGAGCGGGTGGTAGACGTGGATCAGGGGAATTTGCTTTTGCACACAACTTCGGAGCTCCACCTTTCCCAGGTACAGGATGTGACAGCGGAGATTAAAGGTTTTTTGGGGAATATTTTCGACTATGGCAATGTATACCTACAAAGCGCCGGGGCAAAGGTCCAGTTTGAATTCGACGATGTCCCCAATCCCCACGCGCTCGCCAAGCTGATTCTCGATCTTTATGAAAAAGTCCCAAAGCAAAACCAGGCGCCCCAAGGTGGTGGCAATCTCGGGCGGGTTTGATCCCGTTCATATTGGCCATATCGATCTGATTCGCGCCGCCCGGGCCTTGGGCGGTCGATTGGTGGCAATCCTCAACAATGACAATTGGCTTTTGCAGAAAAAGGGTTATTTTTTTATGGCCGAGCAGGAAAGGAAGGCGGTACTGGAATCAATTCGATATGTTGATCGGGTAATAGTGACTGGCCATCAATCAAAACCACGGGACATGTCCGTGTGCCGCGAGCTTAAAACAATAAAACCTGACATATTTGCCAATGGCGGAGACCGCAAGGCCGATAATATCCCCGAGTACGAACTTTGCAATCGTCTGGGCATCAAAATGGTTTTTAATGTTGGCGGCGGGAAGAAGCAAAGCTCGAGTGAACTGGTCAGAAGGGTTAAAAAAGGCGGCCATGTCGCTTGAGGCGAGGATTTTTTACAATACCCTGGCGCAAACCTTGGGTAAAACCGTTGCGGTGCTTATCGGTCTTGCCACGATCGCCGTCCTGACGCAGTACTTGGGCGAGTCGGGGTTCGGCCAATATTCCACAGTGCTGGCCTTCTTGGGCCTGTTTGTTATTACCGCGGATTTTGGGCTCTATCTCTATGTTGTCCGCGAGATTTCAAAAACCGACACCAACCATAAAGAGATCCTAAGCAACGCTTTGGGGCTAAGGCTTACCACTGCCTTGGCGCTGTTGGCGCTGGGCGCGGCGATCGCTTGGCTTTTCCCGTATGACCCTCTGGTGAAAAAGACCATGTTCGTGGGGGTGTTTGCTTTTTTGTTCGTTTCGCTGAATCAAGTTTTGATCGGTATTTTCCAAAAACACCTGGTCCAGCACCTGGTCGTATTTTCGGAGACCGTGGGCCGGCTGGTCAATTTGCTTTTGATTCTGGCCTTTGTGAAATTTGGGCTCAATTTGCCGTTTTTTGTTCTCGCGCTGGTCGGCAGCAACGCGACAATTTTTTTGCTCACGCTGGTGTTTGCCAAACGCTACGAACAGTTTGGAATCGCCTTTGATTTTTCTGTTTGGAAAAAAATCATCCTGTCCTCGTGGCCCCTCATTTTCGGGGTGATCCTGAATCTGGTGTATTTCAAAACCGATACGGTCATTCTTTCCATTTTCCATCCGCCGGAGACGGTCGGTGTCTACAGCCTCCCTTACAAATTTCTGGAGGGGCTCCTGGCTTTTCCCGCGATGTTCGTCGGGCTCGTGATGCCGCTTTTGTCAAAGGCGGCATTCGTGGATTGGGGCAGATTCAAAAAAATCATGCAAAGTTCGTTCGACGCCCTGCTCCTCATGGCGATTCTTGTCATTGCCGCTGTCTGGTTTTTTGCCCAGCCCATGGTTGATCTCGTCAAAGGCAAACAGGAATATTTTGATTCGCCCGCCCTTTTGCAAATCCTGATCTTCGCTGCCGGCACGATATTTTTAGGCACTTTGTTCGGCTACGCCGTGGTCGCGGTAAATGAACAGAGGGCCATGATCAAGGGATATCTCCTGGGAGCGATTGTCGGCCTCTTGCTTTATTTTGCCCTGATTCCGCGTTTTGGCTATTGGGGCGCCGCTGTTGGGACCGTGACCACCGAAATCGTGGTAGGTGCCTATGCCTACGCCTTGGTGCGAAAGACAAGCCGACAAAAATTATCGTTGGGCGTTCTGCTACGCGCTTCCCCCGCCATCCTGGGCCTGGTTCTGTTTTTTAAATTTGTTGAAATGCAGTGGATGTTGGAAATCATTATCGGGGGCATCCTTTACCTGCTCGCTTTAATACTCTTCAGGGCTATCCCCAGGGGGCTGGTGGAAGAAATTACCTTTTCGAAGCGATGATTTGTTTCTTTAAATTTCCGCTTGAGGACAGTTTGGGCGGGGCAGAGCTTCACACCCTGAAGCTGGCGCGCCATTTTGCGGATCATGGCCGCGGCGTCAAACTCTTTACCTCGGACCAAAAACTTTTTCGGCTCTTTGAAAAAAATAATCTTCCCCGCCAAAGGATCATGGCTGGGCCGGAGCCGGTGAGTCGTGCCGCCCTCTGGCATTGGCCAATCACTTATCTTCGCGCGCGTTTTGCTTTCAAAAAAATCCTAAAATCCATTCCGCTGGAAAGTGTTTGTTTTTTCCAAAGCTTGACTGAAAAAATTGTCCTGACCCCGCTGGCTGTGCGAGGGGGAATAAAAGTCTTGTGGCTGGAGCATAAGGTGCCGGGGCGGTGGATGCGGAACAATCCCCTGCTTCAGAGCTATAAGCGGTTGGGCAAGCAGATTCGAATTATCACCGTCTCCAATTTTGCCAAAAAAGAATTCATCAATCTGGGCATGGCCGAAAAAAATATCCAGGTAATCTATCCGGGAATTAGAACTCCCCCTTATTTCCCCTCTTTGGTTAAAGAGGGGGCGGGGGGGTTGTTTACTATTGGGGTCCTTTCTCGCCTGGATCCGGAAAAGGGGGTACTCAATTTTTTGCGGCACGGCTTACCTTATTTACAAAAACACCAGAATTGGGAAATCCTTATGGCGGGCTCGGGCAAAGAGCGTCTAGAAATTATTGAGCTTGCAAAAAGCGCTGGTCTTGAAGATAGGGTTGAAATGATTGGATTTTTGGAGGATAAAACAGATTTCTTCTCGCGAATTTCAGTGCTGGCGTACCCATCAAGAGTCGCTGAATCATTTGGGGTAGCGGCCCTTGAGGCCCAGGCGCACGGCGTGCCGGTTGTGGCCGCAAGGCTCGGCGCGCTTGAGGAAATTATCAAACACGGAGAGACCGGACTACTGGTTGATCAAGATAAACCCGAACAGTGGGGCGAATATTTAGAAAAGTTAGATTCTGATCGTCAATTCGCGGCGGCTGTTTCTAAAAACGGCTGGTCGGCCTCCCAAAAATTTTCAGAAGGGAGGATGTTCCAAGCGTTCGACCGATTACTAATTTAGAACCTGTATACTATCCGCCGGACGACTTCTTCCCCCAGGGTCGAATTAATCTGTTCGATCATCTGACTCTCGCGCAGACGCAGGTCCCCTGCGGCGACCGCGCTGGGTACTGCGATGGTTAAAATTTTGTTTCGCAGGCTCAGGGGTCGGGCGCCTTCGGCCTGAGGGAGGTTTTTTATTTGCGACAAATAAACATCAAAAACCCTTACAATCTCGAGTTGTTTTTGCAAATCCTTCCGGCCAAACTGCGCGCTTAGAAAGTTGGAGAGTTTCTCAAACATTTGAAATTTTCCCTTCTTCAATATTATAAATTTGTCCTTGCGCCGGCAAGAAGCTCTTGATTTCATCCAAGTGCGTGGTGGTAACAAACACTTGGTCGAGACTTTTGAGAAATTCAACGAGCCGCTCCTGGTGCGGTTGGTCGAATTCCGAAAACACGTCGTCCAGGATCACCAATGGCTCTCGGGCGAGTTTTTCTGATAAATAGTTGCGTTCTAAAATTTTCAAGGCCAGGGTGAAGCTTCGCATCTGTCCGCGGGAAACAAACCCAACCGCGTTTTTCCCCTCCAGAATCACGTCAAAGTCGTCACGGTGCGGGCCAATGATTGTCGTCCCAACCACCCGCTCTCTCCCCCTTGCCTCCAGAATCTTTTCCATAAATACCGCTTTATTTTCACTCCCCGAGTAATAATACGCAAACAGGCCGGAAGAGAGTTGGGGGGAAAGCGTGTTCATGATTGCCGAAAAATTGGAATTGAGATATTTGAAAAATTCCTGCCTTTCTTTGATGAGGGTGCTTCCGTGTTCTGCCAGTTTCTCATCCCAAACAACCAAGTCGTCGTCGACACCGGCACCCTTCTGCCGAATGCTCTGCCAAAGCTCGTTGCGCTGGCGCACCACGGCTTCGAAGCGAGAGAGCGCGAATCGGTACTCGGCAGAGATAAATGACAGGGATTCGTCCATAAATCGGCGGCGGTTGCCTGGCGACCTGGTCAGAAGATTCAAATCCTGCGGCAAAAAACTGACAATCGGCAGAAGACCGGTGTATTTGTTCCGTTGAATTGGCTGATTATTGATTTTGAATCTAAAAATTCGTTTCTCGTTTTGCTGTTCGGCATAAACTTCCTGAATATTGCTCTCGGGGCCGGGGGTCGTGATTGCGACCCGAAAATGGTTTTCGCCCAGGCGGAAAAGTTGATCCAAACCGCTTTCCGGAAAACGCCGCAAAGAACCCCCAAAATATATGCTTTCCAAGAAATTAGATTTTCCGGCGCCGTTGGCCCCGGACAAAACAACAAAGCCTTGACCAAATTTTAGATCAAGGCTTTCAAAATTCCGAAAGTTCTGCGCTAGCAGGGAATTTATAACCATCAAATTTTGATCGGCATCACAATATAGAGGTAGTTGTCCCGGCCAACCGGCACAATCTGGGCGGGGGAGGATGAATCTATGGCCTTCAAGACGATTTTCTCGTCCGGCAAATTATTCAAACACTCGATGATATAGCGGTAATTGAACACTACGGAGTTTTTTTGCCCGGTTATTTTTGCGTCCAAGCGAATTTCGCTGTCCCCGGTTTGGCTGGATTGGGATTTGATAACCACTTGTTTGTTTTGGGGGGTGAGATCCAGTTCAATATTGTTTGATTCTGAGGCAAAAAGGCTGGCGGCCTTGAGCGCCTGAACAAACTCATTTCTCCCCATCTCTGCTTCAGTTACGAAACTTTTGGGGATAATCTGTTTATAATCTGGGTATTGCCCGTCAATCAGGCGGGATAGAAGCTCGGTGTCCTCGGTTTTGAACACAACTTGACCGTCAGTTAAATAGATATCTATAGGCCCTTGCCCCACAACCCGAGCGACCTCATTCACGCCGCGGGCGGGAATGATCACGCTTTTGGGTGAGGCAACTTCTTCTAGAAGCTCGATTTTGGCCTCAGCAAGCCTGTAGCGGTCGGTGGCCGCCATGGTCAGGGTTTTCCCTTCAAAAAAGAAAAGAACGCCTGAAATTTCCGGTTGGGTTTCTGAAAAAGCCGAAGCAAAAGACACTTTTTTTATCACCTCCCCAAGAAGCTTTCCTTCGATTTTTGTGTATATTTTCTCTTCCGCTTTGGGGATTAAAGGGAACTCGTCGGACGAAAGCCCCTTGATGTGTGTTTTTGCTCTTTCTGCTTCCAAAAACAGGGTTTGGTTTTGGGTGGTGATGGTTATTTTTTCTGCCGCGATATTATTAACATAATCATTCACCAACCGCGCGGGAATTGTCAGCTCCCCCTCTTCTTCAATTTTCCCCCCCACCCAGGTGTTTATCGCCACCTCCAGGTTTGTACTGGAAAGTTTGAGCCTTCCCTTGTCGGTTTTAAACAAAATGTTGTTTAAAACCGGGAGGGTGTTCCCCGCTCCAATAATATGACTTGCTGTAATCAATCCTTGGTTTAGGTTTTTTTTTGTGCACACCAGTTTCATAATAGTTTTTTAATTTAAGAATAAAGTAGGAGTCATAGTGGTTGGGTAAATGTTGAGTAGTGGTTTTTTGGGGGGAAATTAAGGGGAATGGGGTGGGTGGTTTCTGGGAACCTGTTGTTTTTTTGTGGACTGATTGTTAAAGAAAAATTAAACAACCCGTTTTTAGAAAAATATACCCCCACCCAATCCCCAGCTAGTCCGCATAAATTCTGTCAGTGATTAAACTTAGTTCTTGCTTCAAAATTTCTTTTTCTTTGGCCAACCCCCGAATTTTATCAACCGCGTGAATAACGGTCGTGTGGTCGCGGCCGCCAAAAAACTCTCCAATCATCGGAAGGCTTGTTTCCAGCTCTTTTCGAATAAGAAACATTGCCACCTGCCGCGGGGTCACATATTCTTTCTTGCGCGATTGTTTAATCAAATCCTCCATTGTGACATTATAAAACCCCGCCACCACCTCCATGATTTTTTTGGGAGAGATTCCCCGTTTTTTTGGGGGGAATATGATATTTGACAAAATATCCTTTACTTTTTCCAGAGAAGGCCGCGTATTATTCAACTGACAATAAACCACTAGGCGGTTTAGCGAACCCTCAAGCTCTCGAATGTTGGTTTGAATGGTTTGAGCAAGGTATTCCAACACGGGCGGGTCAATATCATATTCCCGCTCCGCGGCCTTGAAGCGCAAAATCGCAAGCCTGGTTTCGAAATCCGGGGGTTGAACATCCGCAATCATTCCCCACTCAAATCGAGAAACCAAACGTTCCTCAATTGCGGGGATTTCTTTGGGGAGACGGTCTGAAGACAAAACAATTTGTTTGTTGTTTTGATGAAGGGTATTAAAGGTATGGAAGAACTCTTCCTGGGTCTGTTCTTTGCGGGCCAAAAACTGAATATCGTCGATCAATAAAACATCCACGTTTCGATAAAGGTTTTTAAACCCTTCAACCCCCCGATTGTCCCGAACCGCCTGGATAAACTCATTGGTAAATCTTTCCGCGGAGATATACAAAACCTTGGTGCCATTTTTCAAAAACTCGTTGCCAATGGCCTGCATCAAATGGGTTTTCCCCAAACCCACCCCGCCGTAAACAAACAAGGGATTATAAGCTTTCCCTGGTTTTTTTGTGACCGCCTGGGCCGCCGCTTGAGCCAAGGCATTGTTGCTCCCCACAATAAAGTTTTCAAACGTATATTTTGGGTTTAACCCGGAACTCAAGGCCGCGGTAGAAGGAGGGGCGTCCTGGTTGGTTGACGCCACTGATTTTATTGCGGGCCTGGGGAAATCAATTTTTGGAGCAAAACCGCTCGCAATTTGATACTCAACCTGTTTGATTTCCGGATTAACCGACCTCAGGGCCTTTAGGATTTCCTGATGATATTTATTTGTCAGCCATTCCTTGGTAAAAGCATTTGGAACGCCGATGGTAATTCTGTCTCCCGCCTGATCCAATACCGATGTATTTTTAAACCAAGTGGTGAATTTGGCCTTGGATAGGGAGAGTTCCAGGCTGCCGAGAACAGCGCGCCAGATTTGTGAGGGGGGGGTCATATAGGCCATTCTAACAGAAACATTATCAACATGTAAAATGATCACGTTTTGGCTAATTTCTGCCAAAAATATTGAATCATGTGGATAATATGTGAAGAACCGGTGCATCAATAATTTTAATTGACTAATTTGTTACAAAGCCGTACAATTACTAACCATGAAGCGCACGTATCAACCAAAACGAAAACATCGCCAGCGCCGCCACGGATTCCGCAAAAGGATGAAAAGCCGCACGGGCAAAAGAGTTCTCTCGTCAAGGCGTTTGAAAAAAAGGAAGCGATTAACTATTTAATAAATTCGCATGCTGGCCCGCCCTTATCGACTGGCGAAAACGCGGGACTTTTCGCTAATTTACAAACGCGGGAAACGGTTTTCCGGCTCATCTTTAAGCCTCGCCTATCTAAAGTCAAACCAAAACACCCCACGCTTTGGTTTTGTTGTTTCTACCAAGCAGGTGCGAAAAATTGTTGACCGAAACAGGTTAAAAAGGATATTGCGGGCGGAAACACGGGAATTGCTTCCCCGGATGAAACCGGGCGTCGATGTTGTTGTTCAGGGGCGCCGCGGAGCCGACAAGGCAACCCCGGCGCAAATTCGGGAAGATTTGAGGAGCCTCCTCACAAAAGCAAATTTATTGCAAAAATGACCAACCTCTTGATTAAAATCATTGATTTGTACCAACTAATTCTTTCTCCGGACCATAGTTTCTGGGGGAAGCGCCGGTACCCGCACGGTTACTGCCGGTTTATTCCGTCCTGTTCAGAGTATTGCAAAAAATCTATTCGAGAACACGGTGTTGTCAAAGGGTTGGTTCGAGGGGCGGGGAGAATCATTCGCTGTAATCCGCTTTCCCAAGGAGGTTATGACCCGGCATGATCGAGTATTTTAACATTTTGCTCACAAAGCCGCTGCTTAATATCCTGATCTGGTTTTACAATGTTATTCCCGGACAGGATATGGGCCTGGCGATTATCGCGCTCACCCTCCTTATTCGCCTGATTCTTTTCCCGTCGTTTCAAAAATCCCTCCGTTCCCAGCGGGAGCTCCAGAAGCTCCAGCCCAAACTCAACGAGATAAAAGAAAAATATAAGAACGACAAAGAGACGCAGACAAAAGCCACTTTGGAATTTTACAAAGAGAATAAAGTAAATCCGTTTTCATCCTGCCTGCCGCTTCTGGTGCAGCTGCCGATTTTGATCGCGCTTTATCGGGTGTTTCTGACCGGATTGAACGGTGAAGTTTCAAATGAGCTTTATGCTTTTGTCGCAGACCCCGGAGCAATCAATACCAGTTTTTTGGGGTTAGTCGAGCTCGGCAAATCAAATATTTGGTTTGCTTTGGCCGCGGGCATTTTTCAGTTCATTCAGTCAAAAATGATCGCGCCTCCCAAAACCGGCGTTCCAGACAAAACCGCGTCCATTATGAACGCGCAACTGACCTATTTCATGCCCGTTGTTACAGTTTTGATTTCAATGCGTTTGCCCGCGGGGCTGGCGCTGTATTGGGCAGTCACAACCTTGTTTGCAATTGGTCAGCAGTATTATATAATGAGGACAGCAAAAATATGACCGAAGAGGATCAGCAAAACATCAAAGACGCCTTGCGCTCCATTCTGGATTTTATGGAAATACAAGCGGAGATAGAAACACGGGTTTCAGACGAAACCCTCGTTTTTAATTTGAAGACCGAAGACTCAAGCTTGCTCATCGGCCAGCACGGGGGGAACCTCGCCGCTCTTCAATATCTCACGCGCATTTTGTCTTACAAAAAACTTTCCGAACCGGCGTATTTTATCGTGGATGTGGAGGGTTACAAACAAGAGCGCGAGGAATTTCTGCGCGAGCTGGCCCAGGCCGCGGCCGAGCGCGTTCGGGACACCAAAGAAAGCCTGCTTCTCAAGCCAATGTCGTCCTATGAGCGGCGTGTGGTGCACGCGGAGATCTCCAAACTGCCGGACATCATGACCGAAAGCGTTGGTGAGGAGCCGGAGCGGAGAATTCGTATCAAGTTAAAAAGTTAAAAAAACAATAAAAAAACGGCCATAGCATTATAGCCACGGCCGTTTTTTGAGTTTGGATGTTTGGGTTAGCACGGTAAGAGCAAGCTTGCTTTTAAGAGCTGTGATTGGGTGATCATCCTGCCAGCCTCATGCAGGAGGATTTTGGCCAAAAACCGGCGGAGAAATTTAGTGCTGACACTAAAATTTACGCAAACAAGGTTTTTCTACTTTAGAAATCAACCAAATGCAACGAACGGCTTTTGAGATTATGTGGAACGCATTGGAATAAGGATATTTTTAACGCGCCCAACGATTTGTTGAAAAACCAAGCAATTGCGCGGAAATTAAACAAACACTTTCAACTACGTTTAGTTACTATGGTTAGATTGATACGCTTTAAATTGCAGAAAGGGCAGGGCGTAGATTAGCCAAAACAGCACCGACAAATCGTTTTTGAAATAAGGGACATCCACCAGGCCGTGGAGGAGAATCAGGCTCATTCCTGCGGCGGCGGGGAGGGCAAGCGAACTGGTCAAGGGGGAGGAATTTGATTTAAATAGCAGAAATATTTTTTTATAAAACAAAATCAGCAGACCCAACATTGAAATCAGCCCCAGCAACCCAACCTCTAGCCAAAAATTGAGAAAGAAATTGTGCGGATAGTTTTGCACCACGCGATCCGGGCCCAAGGGATAATTTTTGTAAGCCTCGCGAAAGCCGGTCAGGCCCACCCCAAGGAGCGGGGACTTCTTTATCATATCTGTTGCCGCTGACCAAAGCACATAACGGTTTTGTTGCGACAAGTCAGTCCCCCTGGCTAGATCAAGAAGCTTTGCCCTTGAGAAGGGAATAAGCAGAACAATGGTCGCGGCGATGACCCCCGCAACGATGATTTTTTTTTGGGCTTGAGTCAGAAGGCCAAGCGCCAGAAAGACAACCACCAAAGCAAGCCACCCGGCGCGGGAAAAGGACAGATACAAAGCGGTTGTTCCCGTCGCGAGTGTCAGCCAAGTTAATTTTGTTTTCTCGGGTGAAAAAACCAGCATGGCCAACAGCGGCCCGACGAGCAGGGCCAGCGCGTTGGGGTGATTGACCAGCGAGGTGATTCGGCGAGACGCAACTTCCACCGCCCACCAGTTGAAAGGAAGGTAGGCCAAGGTGATGAATTGATAGATTCCAAAAACAGAAAGATACAAGACCAAAACCGAAAGAATTTTCCAAAGCGTGCTCAACTTTTTTTCATCATCAATAATCAGAATGGCCAGAAAATAAAAAAGTACTGCTTCGAAGAAGTATGCTTTGAAAATACCAGCGGCCTTGATTTGATCCGGTGCCGTGAAGACCGAGATCAGGGCGGCGCCCAGGAAAAGAAAAATTAGGATCGCAACCGGTTTGTCATTGCGAACGAAGTGAAGCAATCTATTGCGTGTTGAGATTACTTCGTCTCTGCCTTTGGCAGATCCTCGCAATGACATCATGACTAGTTTTGCAAACTCGACCACGGCGAGCAGGAGAATCATGCACTCCAGAAACGTCATCGGGATTCCCGCGATCTGAAATCGGATTTGATAAGAAGGAAGAAGGAGGATTGTTAAATAAAGCGCCCAATCGCGCCTTGCGACGGCGACAAAAGCGAACGCCATCAGGGCAAAAATTAGCAAGAAGCCATACATAAATTATTGAATTTTAACTGTAACCAAATCGCTTGACTGGCCGTTGATTTCCGCTGAAATAGAATAACTGCCGGGCGCGGGTTTTTGGTTTTCCGCCCAATTGAGGGTGTAGTAATAGATTGATCCTATCTGTTGTTTGGTGATTTTGCCGCCAATCGCAAATGTGCTGCCGGAAGCTGATCGCCCCGTGAATTTAACATTTTCCGCGGCGACATTTAAAGATGATTCCAAAACAAGATTGGTTGGGAAGCGCAGGATCTGGTTGTCAGTCGGGGAGAGCAAGACCACGGATTTGCCGAGCGCAAAATCAATTTTGACGGTTTTTTGCGCGGTTTTGTTGCTTTGCGTTTGAACCCAGACTGTGAGGTTGTGCGTTCCATCCGCGTGAGCCGTATTGCCTTCGTATTCGTAAGGGTTGTTGGATGTACTGTACAAAACATAGCCGTCTAAAATAAAGCGCACCTCGCGAATATCGCTGTCTGTTTCGATTTGCGCCCCTGCCTTCCAAGGAAGGGCGGTTATTTTATTTGGCGAGGAAATGTCAATTTTGATTGTCGGGTCGGTTTTGGTCCCGTCGTCCGCTGGCGCCAAATAGCCGTTGGCAAGCGCCCAAGCCCGGACCGGGTCTTCCCAGGCCGGATCATCGGGTTTTTCCGAAGCCAGCACTCTCGTGCCGTCCGGCATATGAATGTCATCACTTTCAGTCGGCGCGTTAAAACTTGTAAAGATTTCTGTCTTGGTTGAAGGAGTATACGCAGTCGGCAGTTTTCCGGACAGACTGTCTACCTGCATTTCAATGATTCCCTCCGGCCTCGTGAACGCCTCAACCGGTTTACCTGCCAAAGCGCGGCGCATAAATTCGTTCCAAACCGCCGCTGGCAGAAGCGATCCGGAAGCGCCGCCCGTCATGGCGGAGTTGTTATTGTTCCCCATCCACACTCCGGTGACCAAACTGGGAACATAGCCGACTATCCAGGCATCCTTGTATTCCTGGGTGGTTCCGGTCTTGGCGGCGGCTGGCCGGTCAGGGAGGGACAGTCGGTTGTTGCGGCCAAATATATAAACACGCGATTCATTGTCCGAGAGTATATTGTTTATCTGGTAAGCGATTTGGGGGTTTAAGACTTCTTTCCCTCGAGACTCTTTGTATTCTTCAAGTATTTTTCCATCCTTGTCCTCAACTTTCAAAATTGAAACGATTTCTTGGCGGACCCCCCCGGCGGCAAATACTCCGTAAGCGGCCGTATGCTCAAGAAGCTTCACTTCCGCCCCGCCCAAGACCAGGGAGGGGCCGAAACGCGACCGGTTTTTGAGAGTCGTGATACCCATGCTTTCCGCGGTTTGGATAGAATCTTCAACACCAGTCAGGATCAGGGTTTTCACCGCCGGAATATTCAAAGAGCCTTGAAGGGCCGCTCGTATGGAAACGGGCCCGCGCTCCTTGCCGTCATAATTTTGGGGAGTATATTCCTCGCCGCCGAACTCGCCAAAATTGGTGACAATATCGAAAAGCATGGTCGCCGGATTCATTCCCTTTTGAAACGCAGTCGCGTAGACGTAAGGCTTAAATGACGAACCGGGCTGGCGGGGCCTAAGAGCGACATTAACCGCGCCATCATATTCTTCGTTAAAATAATCGCGACTGCCAACCATGGTCAAAATTTGTCCAGTCCGAGGATCAATTGCCACGAGCGAGGCGTTGTGAACATTATATTTTGTCTCATTCGTCTCGAGTTGCCGGGTGATGATTTCCTCGGCGATCGACTGAAGCTCGTAATCCAGGGTAGTGGTCACCTTGAGGCCCCCCTCCTGCAGACTGACCTCGCCGTATTTTTGCGCCAGCAGGTCCTGAATATAGAGTACGAAATGCGGCGCCAGTATCCCCTGGCCAATGTTTCGGAATTCTATATTTTGATTTTGGGTCCTGTTTCTTTGCTCCGCGGTGATGTATTCTTGTTCGTACATAAGCTGGAGCACTGTGTCCGCCCGCGCGTCCAAGTCTTCTTGGTGGAGGCCATATGGCGAATAATAAGTCGGCGCTTGGGGCATCGCCGCAAGATAGGCGGCCTCGACCAGTTCCAGGTCCTGGACGTTCTTGCCGAAGAAGGTTTGACTCGCGGCCTGAATGCCGTAGGCGTTCGAGCCGTAGGGGATTTCGTTGAGATAGAGCCGAAGGATTTCATCCTTGCTATAGCGTCGCTCGAGCTGAAGCGAGAGGGCAATTTCTTTGAATTTTCTGGCAAAGGTTTTTTCGCGGGACAAAACCGCCGCGCGCACAAACTGCTGGGTGATGGTACTCCCCCCCTGGCGTAAACTGCCGGAAAAGATATTCACGATTATGGAGCGAAGTATTCCGGTCAAACTGATTCCGCCGTGATTGTAGAAATTTTTATCTTCGACGGCGATGGTCGCCTGCTTCATGATGTCGGGGACATCTTCAAGTTTGATGAGTGTTCGTTTCGCCTCCCCGCGAATCTCGTAAAGCAGCTTCCCGTTCCGGTCGAAAATTTTCGTCGATTCAGGGACGATCCGGTCCGCCAGCTTGTTGGGATCCGGCAGATTGAACGAGTAATAAGCAAAAACAGACCCAAACAGGATAAATCCTATGAGAGCCGCAAAGACCCCTGCCAGAATGAGTTTTTTCCAAAATCCTTTTATGCTAAAAAACCAGACGATGGCTCCGCTGATGTAGTAGAGGAGCCTCCTTACGAAGGATTTCTTTTTCGGTTTTCTGGTAAAGGGGGAATAAGAGGAATTAGTTTTCCACCCACGAAAATAATCTGCCATGTATGTTATTATACAACAGAAATGTTATAATTTGAACCATGGATATCAAAACACTTTTAGGCAGAGGCGTCGAAGAGGTGATCGACAAGAAACATCTCGAAACCGCTTTGCGGTCCGGCAAAAAACTGCGCGTAAAGCTGGGGATAGATCCCACGAGCCCGAACATTCATATCGGGCGCGCGGTGCTTTTGTGGAAGCTGCGGGCGTTTCAGGACGCTAGTCACACCGCGGTATTTATTGTCGGGGATCTTACCGGACTCGTTGGCGACGCTTCGGATAAAGATGCCGAGCGACCCATGCTCACCCAAGAGGAGATTAGGGCAAATATGCGCACCTACTTTGCCCAGGCCTATAAAATTTTAGATAAGAAAAAAACAGAGGTTTATTACAATTCCAAGTGGCTTAAAAAAATGGGGTTTGTTGATGTGGCAAAAATGGCCAGCCTGTTTGGACTCCACGAGTTTGAGGCCCGTGATGTAATAGCAAGACGCATGAAAGCCGGTAAGAGGGTTTCATTTCACGAACTTATATATCCCCTGATGCAAGGCTATGATTCGGTAATGGTCAGAGCTGACGTGGAACTGGGCGGCACTGATCAGCGCTTCAATCTACTGACCGGCCGTCGTATTCAGGAGCTGTATGGGCAAAAGCCCCAGGACATAGTAATGATGGATATTCTGGAAGGCACGGATGGCCGCAAAATGTCCTCTTCCTGGGGAAACGTGATCAACATTACGGATTCGGCCGATGAGATGTTTGGGAAAGTAATGTCCATTCAGGACACCTTTATTAAAAAGTATTTTCTCCTCGCGACCAGCCTTCCAATGGAAAAGATTGAAAAGGTCCTGCGATCGATGCCCAACCCCCGGGATCAAAAACTGTTTCTGGCCGAATCGGTTGTTTGGCAATATTACGACCAAAAAATAGCGCTGACCGCCCGCAAGAATTTTGAAAAAAAATTCGGCAAGCTTGCCAGCCGAGGAGGCGGGGGTGAAATCAGGGCCGACCTAGAACTGAAAAAAAAGCCGGGTAACTATAATATCGTAGATTTACTAGTCGAGGGGCACTTGGCCGCATCGAAGTCTGAAGCGAGAAGGAAGATTATAGAGGGGGCGGTTGAGGTAGATGGCTCTAAAATCAAAGACGAACGAGCCCCGGTAAAACTTACAAAAAATTCTCTAATCCGTTTGGGAAAAAGGTTTTTGAGAATCACTTAGCGGCGCAGATGGCAAGGGCCAGGGCGTCGGCGGCATCGTCCGGCTTGGGAATCGATTTTAAACCCAAAAGCGCCTTGACCATATATTGCACCTGTTTTTTATCAGCCTTGCCATACCCGGTGAGGGAGCTTTTCACCTGAAGCGGAGTAAATTCCGCGATTTTTATTTTATTCTGCCTCGCGCACAGGAGGACAACGCCCCGCGCCTGCGCCACAGTGATGGCGGTTTTGACATTGTTGTAGAAAAAAACAGATTCAACGGCAATAAGTTCAGGGCGGTGTTTTTTTATCAGTTTGGTCAGATCGAGAAAAATTTCTTCCAATCGCTGGGCGTCTGATTTTTTCTGCAGTGTGCGAATGCAGCCATATTCCACGGTTTTTATTTTACCGTGTTCGTTTTTGATGATTGCGTACCCGGTTGTCGCAGTGCCGGGATCAATGCCGAGAATTAACATAATTTTCAATTTTTAATTCTCAATTTCCAATCAATGTTTCAATTCTCAATGTTTGAAAATTCACTGAAAATTGTAAATTGGTAATTGCAAATTTGTTTACAAATTTGCGCTTGTGTGTACCGCGATCACGTCTTCATCGTTCTCGAGCTCGGCAAAAAGCTCGTCGACTTTGGATTTTTGCTCGTCCGTTAAATCAACCCCTTGAGTGCTCTCTTTGATTACTTCCGCTCGGACTATTTTCCCTCCCACGACCCGAATTTTTTCTTTGACCTCATTGAGATCCAGGGGCCTGGTGTAAATTTCGAGTCCCTCCGCGGACTGCCGCACATCCTCCGCCCCAGCGTCAATTGCCGCGAGTTCAATATCCGACATATCGTCCCCTGACCTCTCCACCAAAATTTGTCCCCTCGTCACAAATTGCCACGCGACGCTACCCGCGGTGCCCAAAGCACCGCTATGTTTGGAAAAGACATGTTTGATATTATTGACCGTGCGGTTTTTGTTGTCTGTCGCCGCCTCGATCAAAAAAGCGGTGCCAAACGGGCCATAGCCTTCGTAAACGACTTCTTCCAAAACGCCGCCTTCTTCCTCCCCAGTCCCGCGGTTGACCGCGCGTTCGATGGCCTCCTTCTGCATGCCCGCTTCCTTGGCGCGATCCAGCACGAGGCGCAGTTTATAATTCATGCCAGGGTCTCCGCCTTCTTTAGCGGCTATGGTAATTTCCCGGACCAGTTTGGAAAAAGTCTGCCCCTTTTTCTTATCGACTACCGCTTTTTGCCTTTTGATTTGTGCCCATTTGGAGTGCCCGCTCATGTTCTTAATATAACAAAAACCCTGCTTTAAGCATAAGGTCGGGCAGGGTTTAGGTTATCGGAATGTTACATTATGATTGGGACGGGGTTTCGGTCTCGGAGCCGGCCCCTTCGGGCTGGCTTTCCGGATGAGTCTCGCCCTTGTGAGCTTCTACATCATCCACCTCGTCATTGCACATTGGACATGTTGGCATTTGGAAGTTTCCTTGCATTTAAGATTAAAAAATAAATACTCGCCGTATTTATTTAACTACATACATTTTATAGGCAGAAGGTTTTTTTGTCAACCCTTTTCATTGAGGGACGGCGACAGTCAATGCCGTTTCCTGGTAGAAAACATTCCCTGATTTGTCGAAGGCAAAAACCTGCACTGTATAAATTCCCGGGTTCTTCGGAGCCGAGAAACCAAAGCCAAACGGTTTTGTGCGGTCAACCAGCTTTATTTTACCCATGATCAAAAATACATTTTCAATTTCATCCGAACCCGAAGGATAATCAACGGCAAGGGTAACTTGTTCCTGCGGAGTAAAAGGAGCAACGGAAAGATCGGTAATTTTCAATCCTTGAGATACAGTCTGCGAGATCGCGCCGCTTACAATTTCTTCCTGCTTTTGAATATTGTCAACGGCCAAAGGAGATTCCGAGGTTGCCACCTGCAGGCCGGGCTTGAGCGGACCCATCTCGGTTTCCAGAGCGAAAGACAGGGAATAGTAAAGAGCGGGGTCGCCAAAGGCGGAGTAAACGTAGGGTTTTTTCGATTTTGGATCCAAAGG
>JAUYKH010000038.1 GCA_030700065.1 bacterium
GGCCTGAACAATCTCCCGCAAAGGCTCCTGAATGGCTTCCACGACTTCGTTGGTACGAACCTTGATAGTACGCGGCAATCCCTGCACGAGATCCCGCCCGCGGATTTCCATCTCCATCTCGTCCTCGAGGGGCAGGGCGGATCCAATCTCAATTTTTATTTCCTCCGCTGATCTGTCGCCGATCGCGAGACCGTGTTTCTTGCGGATATATTCGGCAATCGCAGAGTCCTGCTTGTTGCCCGCGACGCGTACCGAGGTCGAGGTCACTATTCCCCCAAGAGACAAAACTGAAACATCGGTCGTGCCGCCGCCCATATCAATCACCATATTCCCCGAAGGAGTACTGATATCAATCCCCGCGCCAATGGCCGCCGCAACCGTTTCCTTGATAACAAAAGCCGCCTTCGCGCCCGCGCTCTGCGCCGCATCAACCACAGCGCGCTTCTCGGTCGAGGTGATACCGCCGGGAACAGAGATCATGACCTCGGGACGGAAAAACCAGACGCGGCCGATTGCTTTGCTGATAAAATACCGGAGCATCGCTTCCGTCACGCGGTAATCCGCGATCACCCCGTCCTTCATCGGGCGATGAGCAATAATCGTTTCCGGAGTCCGGCCCAGCATATCCTTTGCCTCCGAACCAACGGCCAAGACTTTGTTATCCTCGATCCCGATCGCCACAACCGTGGGTTCGTTGATCACAATTCCCTTACCCGGCACGAAAACAAGAGTATTGGCAGTGCCTAAATCTATTCCGATTTTCTTGATGAATAATGCCATACGTCAACCAACTCGTTTAATCTTAGCTCCGAGGCTGTTTAGCCGCTCGTCTAAGCGCTCGTACCCACGATCAATTATCTCCGCATTATAAATAATACTTTTGCCTCGGGCAACAAGGGCGGCGATGAGAATCGAAGCGCCGGCGCGCAGATCAGGCGTTTTGATTTCCGCGCCATGGAGGCTTGAGGGGCCGTAAACCCGCGCCCGATGCGCATCATTAAATTCCACCCGCGCCCCCATCTTTTTGAGCGCCTTGAGATACCCCTGCCTTCCCTCGTAAATCCAGTCGTGTATCCTGGTAACGCCATAGGCTTGAGTGGCTAGAACCGCCAGGAGGGGCTGTTCGTCAGTTAAAAGTTGAGGGGAAACCCCGGTGATAATCCTCACCGAGCGGTACTTTCCCCGCGGCGGCTTGATCTTGATCTTATCTTTTACGGTCTCAAAATTTACATTCATACGCTCGAGAGCGGCCAGAGGCGCATCGAGATTGAGAAGCTCTACCCCGGAGACTGTTAGGCTGCTTTTTGTTGCCGCCGCGGCCACGCAAAAAGTCACGGCTTCAATTTCATCCGAACACAATGTGTATTTGGCTGGTCGAAGCCTCCGCACACCTGTAATTTTCAAATTTGGGGTGCCAATGCCTTGAATCCGAGCACCCATTCGCGCAAGAAATCTGCAAAGATCCTGAACATGCGGGGAAACATCCGCCAATCGAATTTCTGTTACTCCTTTCACAAGGCAGCCGGCCAAAATCAGATTTTCCGTGCCAGTCACTGATGTAACACCCAAGACAATTTTGCCGCCTCGAAGTCCTTTTGGTGCTGTCACGCGAATAGTCCTCCCGGATTCTTCGATCCGCGCGCGTAGCTTGCGAAATCCATCCAGGTGGACATCAATGGGCCTGGCCCCGATGGCGTCGCCGCCGGGATGCGCGAGATCGACCTTCCCAAAACGGGCAAGCATGGGCCCCGCGAGCAGAACCGAGCCGCGCAGCCGCCCCACCAATTTTTTTGGAAGATTTCTCCCTCGAAGTGCTCTGGTATCGATTATTACCGTATGATTCTTAAAAAGATACTTCGCGCCCAAAAATTTCAGAATCTCCAAAAAATTCCTGACGTCAGTGATTTCAGGCACGTTTTCAATCGTGCAGGGGCCGTCCGCCAGAATGGATGCCGCGAGGACCGGAAAGGCCGCGTTTTTTGAACCCTGAACTCTGATCTCCCCTGCAAGTTTGTACCCTCCCTCAACAATAAATTTACTCATTCAAAAAACTAATTAATTCGTGCTGGTGCATTATAGCAGTTTTCTGCTAAAATCAATAGTATATGACCCTTAGATCGCGCGTCTTGCTGATCGTAAGCGGGCTGATTATCTTCATGATCGCCGGCCCCTCCATTGTCCTGCTCGCCAGGGGGTTCCGCTATGATTTCTCCCAAAATCGAATCGTCAAAACCGGCACGCTGGTCGTAAAAACCGAACCTAGGGGCGCTCGGGTTTTTTTGAATGGCCAAGAGCTGAAGACAACTCCCCTTATCCACCGTTTTCTGACCCCGGGCGAATATTCGCTTGAGATACAAAAGGATAATTATTTCCCCTGGAAAAAAAGGATCACAGTGCACGCAGAACAGGTAATAACCATAAACTCCCCGGACTCGGACGAAATTGCTCTGTTCCTAAGTTCACCCGCCATTTTCCCTGTCGCGACCTCCACGGCTGATTTTGTCGCGTCCGAAAATGGAATCTTCTATCTGCGTGACAGCACAATCTACCGCGTGGACCAAGGGGGCAAAAATTCCTCCCTTTTGGCGACATCCGCCCAAAAACTTACTTCTGCCCGCATCCTTTCCGCGAACGACAATCGGATATTGATTAAAGCGGCGGACGGAACATATTATTTCTCGGGGAGCAGACAAATTCGACTTCCGTCTGATTTTGGCGAAGTCATGGCGGGTTCTGGTGAAACACTTTATGCCAGGACAGCCAAAGGCGAACTCGTTCAATTCGACCTTTTTGCCTCAACTCGCGAACCTGTCGCGAATTCCGCAAAGGCTTTTGCCCTGTTCGCAAACGACCTTTACTATATTTCGGGAAAGAACGAGCTCGTTCTCCATCAGTTGGCCGCGGGGATTGCCCCGCGACTGCTCGCGGATGGTCTTCCCCAATGCGTAAATTGCGAAATCATTCTCACGGATGATAAACAAATTTTTCTGCTCCTCGACCAAACTCTTTACAAACTCAATCACGAATTGGAAAAAATCAACAGCCCCGTTACATACGCGTATAAAAGCCCGGACGGACTGATTTACGGAAACAATAATGAAGTTTGGCTTTACCGGACGCTTAGCAGCCTGCCCAACGAACTTCTGACCCGCACCTCTCAAAAGATCGGGGGGGCAATCTACAATAAAAAAACCGGCTATCTTTTTGTGTCCGAGGGGAGGGAAATCAAGGCAATTGAATTCGACGGCTTAGGCCAAGCCAACGTCTACACTATCGCGGAAACAAAAAACACCGAGCCAAAGTTCAGTGTCAATGAGGATGGCACGCATCTAACGTACCTGGAGGGTGGATCACTTATCACCCTACAAATTCGCTGATTATTTGCCTGCTTTGTCAATCGCCTCGTTTACCAGTTTGTCCGCGAGCTTGTTTTTTTCGCGCGGGACGTGGGTGTAGGTAATCTTTTTGAATTTGGTTTCAAGATTGCGGACGCGTAGCAGAAGTCCCTGCATCCGTTGATTTTTCGCCCGATAAATATTATTCAGTTGTCTCACCACAAGTTCGCTATCCAAATAAAAATCAACATAACGGGCGGCCAATTTCGCCGCTTCCTCGAGCGCCGCGATAACCCCTTCGTACTCTGCTTCGTTATTGGTCCGCTCCCCTAAAAACTTCCCGATTCTTTTGATAATCTTTCCTTCGGAATTGTAAACCACAATGCCGTAAGCCGCGGGGCCGGGGTTGCCCCTCGCACCGCCGTCAGTATAGATGATTATTTTTTTATTCTCCATCGCTGAATTTCAGATCAACAACGCGAAGCTGAATATTTTTATGCCCGTTCCAAACATTAAATTGC
>JAUYKH010000041.1 GCA_030700065.1 bacterium
GTCGTCCTGGGTTACTATATATTCCACGAGCAGGATTTCAGGAAGCGGCTTTGGGCGGCGATTCTGATAGTCGCTGGTGTCCTGCTGATTGCCAGCGACAACCTGCCGGCAAGGCTCTCGAGCAAAATCGAAGGCCTGGGGCTCTAGGGATTGTTTTGCGAAAGTAGCTTTTAAGGCCCACACAACGTGTGAGCCTTGTTTTTTGGCTTATTTTAGCCATTTTAGTTTATTTAATGAACCCTCTTGACACTTTTTGACACTTTCTGATATCATTTGAGTAGGTTTTATTGGATTTATGCATTTGTGTTTCTTTTGCAAGAAGGAACACAAATTCGCCAAATACAATTAATTAAAAACCAAAAATGGACAAAATGGACCAAGAGATCAAAGAAAACGCAGTTTACACGACCGCGGAGACGGAAGCGCTTTTGAAGGTCAGCCCTAGCACCATCAAAAGGCTCCTCAAACGCGGTCTTATTCGTGCCAATAAAGTCGGGGGTCAGTACCGCATCCTGGGCAAAGAGATTTTGCGTCTTGTTTCCCCGGATCTGGAACAGAAGGCCGTCAAATCTTATTTGAAACTTAAAAAGAGGGTAATCGAGAAAATCAATCCATGGTGAATTGGGTCAAAAAACTTTTTTCGCTGGTCAGATTTGGCCGCATCGCCTTTGGTAAATACAAATGGCGGATTTTGTTTTTGACCATCTTGGGGTTTGTTTCAGGTTTGGTGGAAGGTATCGGTGTAAATGCTCTTATCCCACTTTTTTCTTTTGCTTTTGAGGGAGGGCAAACAGGCCAGGATTTTATCTCGCGGCAGCTGGAAAAATTATTTGCTATTTTTGGCGTCAGCTTTGCCGTGAATTCGTTGCTGATTTTTATTATTTTACTGTTTATTTTCAAAGCACTATTTACATTGCTCGTAAATTATCTCCAGACGAGGATCGTGAGTGATTACCAAATTCGGACGCGCATTGAATTGTTTCAAAAAGTCTTGGGGGCAAAGTGGCCATATTTACTCCAGCAAAAACTCGGACATTTGGAGAACATTTTGATGCAGGATGTTTCGTCCGCCGCAAATTTGTTCAGCCAGATCAGCGGCACGCTTACCATGCTGGCGAGCCTAGTGGTATATCTTCTTGTGGCCATCAATATCTCCGCTTCAATAACTGCGTTTACCTTAGCATTAGGCGGAGCGTTGTTTTTTGCTTTGCGTCCCGTGATGGCCCGAGTCAAAGGAGTAGCTTTTGAACGTTCCCTGCTTCACAAAGAGATTGCTCATTTGATAAACGAAAACACGGTTGGGATGAAAACGATTAAAACCATGCTCGCCGAGGGGCCGGTTGTTAAGAAAGGGCGGCGTTTATTTTCCAGGTGGCAAACTTTGACCGTCAAGACGGCAATTTTAAAAAATCTTATCTCCTCTTTTATTCAGCCGCTTGGTGTTATCTTTGTCGTTTTGATTTTCGCCACGACCTACAAGTCCGCCGCGTTTAACATCGCCGCCCTCGCCGCGATTGTTTATTTGATCCAGAGGATATTTGTCTACATTGAACAACTCCAAATGGCTTTGCATTCAGCCAATGACCTGATGCCCCATTTGCAAAACGTGCTCAATTATCAAAAAGTGGCGGAGCAAAACCGCGAAACAGACATGGGTTTGAGAGAGTTTGTCTTCAATGACAAGGTGGTTTTTCAAGACATTGATTTTGCTTATCCCGGGAAAGAGGAAACAAAGGTTTTGGAAGATATCACGTTTGAAATTCACAAAGGCGAACTTGTGGGGCTCATCGGCCCCTCTGGCGTTGGCAAGACGACTCTCGTGGATTTGATTTTGCGGTTGTTTGAACCTTCCTCGGGCAGAATACTTTTGGACGGAGTTGATATTTCGGAAATTTCCCTCGATTCCTGGCGAGCGCACATCGGTTATGTGTCCCAGGACATCTTTTTGATAAACGACACCATAAAGAACAACATCCAATTTTATGACGAAGCTTTGAGCGAAGAGGATATAGTCGCCGCGGCGAGGCAAGCGAATATCTATGATTTCATCCAAACCCTGCCGAATAAATTCGACACTATGACCGGCGAGCGGGGAGTTCTGCTATCAGCCGGACAAAAACAGCGCTTGGTGATCGCAAGGATTCTGGCTCGCAAACCCCAGCTTTTGATCCTCGATGAGGCGACTTCGGCCCTTGATAATGAATCCGAGCTCATGATCCAGAATGTAATCAGGGGACTCAAAAATAAAGTGACGGTTTTGATGATTGCTCATAGGCTGTCCACCTTGAGTGACATAGATAAACTTATTGTCTTGGAGAATGGCAAAGTTCGGGAACAGGGGAGGCCTCTGGACTTGCTTGCCGACAAACAGTCTTATTTCTTCAGAATGAGCCACTTGAAGGAGGCAATACAATGAGACTTTTTTTAATTTTTGACAATCACGGCGCGGAAGTCGCGGATATCGTCCGGGGTTTAAAAAAAAATTCGCATGAGGTTTTGTATTGGGTAGGGGCGCCCAACAGGGAGGTACAAAATTTTCCAGAGATAATTTTTCACCATTACAAAGACGCGCGCCTGGGAATCGCTCCGCAAAGGGTGGACAGCGCGAAATACGAGCCTCCCGAGCGAGAACTCGTCCGTAAGTTGTACCATGCTGAATCCATGGTGATGATGATCATGAACAAAATATTTCCCGATCTGCCTTTTGAAGAGCGAAAACATTTGTATTACGAACTATTGCGTTATTGGCATGGTGTTCTAACTGAATTTCAGCCTGACGCGATAATTTTCCCGCTCACTCCCCACTCCAACTACAATTATCTCATTTACGAACTGGGCAAGCTTATGGGAATCAAGACAATCATGTTTTCCGATACTTGGATTTCTGACCGCACGTTCATTCATTCAGATTTGTGGGACGTCGGCCCCAAGCTTCGCGAAGTTATGAAAGCCAATTCCGGCCGGCAATTTACAATAGATGACCTAAACCCTGACGTCAGAAGTTATTACCTCAAGCAGAAAGGACAAAATATAAATGAGGCCAGGCCATGGTATTTTACGCTTTATCGGCAGCAGTATAGCGGTTTTAATATGATTACCCACAAGCTGAAAATTCTGGCAAAAAATATTTTTAGCCCGGATTTTTTTCGTGTGATTTATGATTTTTTCGCCAATCGCCTGGGCAGCAATGTCTGGAAAGAGTACCGCCAATTTCAGGTTCGACCGGATTATCAACGCAAATATGTTTTCGTGCCGCTGCAATATCAGCCGGAAAGATCCACAACACCGCACGGAGATATTTACGCTGATTTGATTTTCGCGATTGAAACTATCGCCGCGGCCTTGCCCGAGGGCTGGATCGCCTATGTGAAAGAGCATCCAGTCCAGTGGTGGCGGCACGGTCGAGCGTATTCGCCTTTCCGTTACCCTGGATATTACGAAAAAATAGCGAGGATTCCCAATGTCTTCCTCGTGCCGACAGAACTGGGCAGTTATGAACTCATTGAACACAGCCAAGCGGTAGCCACTGTAACCGGAACACCGGGGTGGGAGGCAGTTTTGCGAGGCAAGCCCGCAGTGATGCTCGGATATTATTGGTACAGGGACTGTCCGTATGTATTCACTGCCGATGATGTTGACAGCTGTAGGCGGGCATTTGAAACAATTAAGAATAATTTTCAAGTCAGGGAGCCGGACGTGATTAATTTCCTCAAGAGCTTTGATGAGGCGACAATTCGCTGTTATGTCGATGACCTATTAAACACCATGAAGGTTAAGGTAACTGAATTAACGAGCGAACAGCGTATTAATAATTTAATTAAATCAGTAGTTTCAGAATTACATGCCCAGTAATATGTTTGATAACAAAACCATTCTCATCACTGGCGGGACGGGTAGTTTTGGCAGGAATTTTGCCAAGCATATCATTGCTAACTATAATCCGGCGCGGCTAATAATTTTCAGCCGCGATGAGCTCAAACAATTTCAGATGAAAAGGGAGCTTGATGATCCGCGCCTTCGCTTTTTCCTAGGTGATGTCAGGGATCGGGAGCGACTGGAGCGGGCCTTCCATGGAGTGGATATAGTTGTTCACGCCGCCGCCCTCAAACAGGTTCCGATTCTGGAATACAATCCTTATGAAGCCGTAAAAACGAATGTTTTTGGCAGTCAAAATGTGATCGAAGCAGCGATTGACCAGGGGGTAGACAAGGTTTTGCTCGTGTCTTCTGACAAAGCTGTTCAGCCGGTCAACCTGTACGGGGCAACGAAACTTTGCGCAGAGAAGCTTTTTATAAGCGGCAATGCGTATTCCACCGGCAAGACAAAATTGAGCAGCGTTCGTTACGGAAACGTGCTCGGAAGCCGCGGCAGTATCGTCGAGATTTTGTTGAAAAACCGCGAGACCCCTGTGGTGGAACTCACACATGAGGAAATGACCAGGTTTTGGATCACATTTGAGCAAACTTTCAAACTAGTCGAATTTGCCCTCGGGAATATGGTAGGCGGCGAAATTTTCGTGCCGAAGATTCCGAGTATGAAAATTGTTGATTTGTTTGAGGCGATTGTGCCGCGCGCCGAGCGCCGAATCGTCGGCATTCGCGCCGGAGAAAAAATTCACGAGGCATTGCTGACCGAAACTGAATCCAGGCATACTCTTGATTTAAAAAATTATTTTGTCATCCTCCCCGAAAACGGCGAAACATTTGATGTCAAAACCCGCTTTGCCAAGTATTTGGAAACTGGCCGGCCGCTTGATGGGGGATTTAGTTATCGCAGCAATAATAATGGTCAATTCTTGACTGCGGAAGAGCTCCAGAAGCTGGTCGAAAATCTTAATTTATGATGCGATGATCCCATATAGCCGACAAACAATTGACCAAAGCGATGTCCGGACAGTGCTTTGGGTTTTAAATTCCGAGTATCTTACGCAAGGACCGAAGATTTTGAAGTTCGAAAAAGCCCTCTCCAGAGCCTACGGCGCGCGTTACGCAGTTGCGGTATCAAGCGGCACGGCGGCTCTGCACTTGGCTTATCTGGCGGCAGGTCTCGAGAAGGGGAATGAGGTAATTACCACTCCGAATACTTTTGCCGCCACTGCGAATATGCTCCTCGCGGTGGGGGCGAAGCCAATCTTTTGCGATATTCGCCAAGACACCTACAATGTTGACGAAAAGCAGATAGAAAGATTGATCAATAAAAGGACAAAGGCGATAGTGCCGGTTCACTTTGCCGGACAACCTTGCGACATGGATGCTATTTTGCGAATTGCAAGAAAACACAAGCTGATTGTCATTGAGGACGCCTGTCACGCGCTGGGCGCGAGATACAAGAATCGAAAAATAGGCTCTTTAGGTTCGGATATGAGTGTGTTTAGTTTTCATGCTGTCAAAGCCATTACGACTGGCGAAGGCGGCGCCATTTTGACAGATAACAAAATTTTTTATCAAAAGCTTTTGCTGCAGCGAACCCATGGGATTTCCAAAAATCACCAAGGGAAGAACATAATGACGACCCTCGGCTATAATTACCGGTTGACAGACATACAGGCGGCTCTGGGAATTTCTCAACTGCAAAAGCTTGATAAGTTTATAAAGATGCGCCGGCAAATATCCACTTGGTATAGGAGTGAACTCAAAGACTTGCAAGCGGTAATTTTGCCAAAAGAAGTAAAAGGTAACAATTCCGGATGGCATTTGTATGTGATTCTGCTGAAAAATTCGAGCTTGCGCGATTCGCTTTGGTCTTATTTGAGGGGAAAAGGCATTGGCGCGAATTTTCATTACCCGGCGGTTTACGGCCACCCTTATTATCGAAAAATCGGATATCAAAAAACGAAACTTCCAGTAATGGAGGATTATCAACGCTCTTGCCTGACCCTGCCATGCTACCCCGCGCTTTCGCGCCGACAGGTTGGTTTCATCGCCAGGACAATTAAACAGTTTTTCATAAAGCATGGAAAAGCTCACTGACGAGTACCCCTACAACAAAAAACATACCCGACATCAAGCCAACCGACTCGCGGAAATTGAGGGTTATCTTTCGGGGTTTTGGAGGCGGCCCGCTTTGGTTTTGGGTTCCGCGCGAGCGGTAATTTACCACACCGTGAAGCATTTCGGACTTAAACGTCAGGATCACATTCTGGTGCCCGATTTTTTGTGCCAGTCAATCCTCAATATTTTGAACACCACGAGTTTCCCCGTGAAATACCCGGATGAGCGAACACGAGCTGTGCTGGTTTTTCACCAGTGGGGCTATCCGCAGAAAATGGATGAGGTGATGGGCGAGGCAAAGAGGCGCGGGTTTATCGTCGTTGAAGATTGCGCGCACGCGTTCGATTCTAAATACAAGGGCCGTTTGGTGGGAACCTTTGGCGATGCAGCCGTGTTTAGCTTTGCCAAAATGTTTCCGACTTATTTGGGAGGAGTGTTGCTGTCCGAGAATGAGGAGCTAATGAGGCATGTTAGTAAGGAGCGGCAGTTGCGCAATAATTTTTCGAATCGTCTGTTCAATTTTTTCGCGTTCAAGATTGCGAAGCGAAGCTTTGAGAAGGGAAAATCAAGATTTTGGCTCGACCTCATTTACCTCAAGAGCATCCACTATCTAAATGTCGGCAAAAAGGCGTTGGAATTTTTGCCCTCCGACATTACCGCGTTCACGAGAGGTTTGTCAGCACGCAGAGCAAACTATCTATATCTTCGCGGTGCCATAAGAAGGGAATATCTGATTCCCGATTGGGAGGATGATATTGAAGCTAACCCAATACTTATGCCGGTATTTTTACCGAGTGAAAAGTTGCCCGCGGCCAGCCAGACGCTTCTCAAGGCGGGGATACTGGCGGAAGTTTTGCATTTTGACGTGAATCGCAATGTTTTTGCGGCAAATTACCGGAAGTGCTTGGCCATCCCTTGTCATCAGGAAATTGAAAAAGAGCAGCTTTCCTTAATTGCAGAAACAATTAACCGCATTTGAATGGGCAATATTCAATTTTTCAATGAGTTAGCTCGCCGGAAGATTTTGTCCAATGCACGGATGGCCTCGCTGGATTTTGGCGTCTATGATCGGACCTTTGCTGATATCGATCGAAAAATTGAATTTCTGCCGGGCGATGTGGTTTTGGATTTGGGCGGAGGGACAGGGCAGATTTCGGGTTTGATCGCCGGAAAGGCAGGTCGCGTCGTTCTCGCGGACGGGGCCGGGGAAGCACTTCGGGCCGCGCGCGAAATTTTAGCCGATTTGCCGAACCTGTCTTTCGTACACTTGAATATAGAGCAAAGTCCGTTGGTTTTTGCAAACTCTGCTTTCGATAAGATTATATGTTATAGCGTCGTACATTATTTAAAGGATCAAAGCAGTTTCGCGGCGCTCATCTCCGAAATGCTAAGGATCGTTAAATCTGAAGGCAAGATTTTTATCGGTGATATTCCGCTTTCCGATAAAGGAAAGCGCTATCTTGACGAACGAAAGAAGCATTTTTTTCAAAACTTGTTGGGGAACTTGAAATATTATTTTAGGAAATTTTTGACCGCGTTTTTTTACCGCCTGAAAGGAATTCGCGACACACAAGTTTCGGGCGTGGTTTATTCGAAGGACGGTATGGAAGAAGTGCTTAGCCGTATCGGGGGTATAAACTATCGCTTCCTCGAACAGGATGCCTCGCTTCCCTTCGCCAATTCACGTGAAGATTTGTTGATTATCAAAAAACAATGATTTATGAGGTGGAACAACCTAATTTTTTGGATCTTTTGGGCTTTGCGAGGCCGCGACCCAACAACCCCGATCTCCTAAAGGGGATTACTCTTGTCGGGTCAGGGAAAGGCGCCTTGGCTTTGGTCTTGAGGCACTTGAAAGAACGAGGGGTTATCAGAAACAAATTGGACGAGATACTTGTTCCAGATTGGCTGGGGTATTGGGTGTATAACCAAATTCAACCCTACGCTTTTCCGGCCAAGCGTTTGTCAGATCGCACGCGGGCGATATTGGTGTATCATCAATACGGTTTTCCGCAGGACATGGACAAAATAATGGCAACAGCTAGAGAAAAAAATTTGGTCGTCATTGAAGATTGCGCGCATGCGGTTTTTTCCCATTACCGGGGAAGGCGTTTGGGCTTCATTGGCGATTATTCGATATTTAGCTTTTCCAAGTGGGCGTTTTGTTACGCCCTCGGCGGAGTACGGGGAAATGATGAATTTGAGGAATTTGCCAAAGAGGCAATAGGGAATACCGCCTTCGGATTGACAATGTTCAAGGATAGCGCGAAATGGTTTTATGAAAAAAGCAGACACTCCAAATATGCGAATTATTTGATTCAGATGTCTTATGCCCTCTATGGGCAGGCCCTCAAACCGGGGGCAGCCGCAGTCCGCCTTTTGAAGGCCAAACTGGAAGCGGAGATTAATTTGCGGCAAAAACGCTACCAGGAGTTCCGTCGAGCAACCGATTCGTCAGGTCTGTGCGACCGTTTGGAAAAGGATGGGGTAACGCCTTATGTCATCCCGATACGAGTAAGGTTGGATCGGCAGGAATCCGTCGTCAGCGCGTTGGCCGTAGCCGGCATAGAATCCGGGATTTATCAATTTGACGCAAACCGCAATTTATTGGCGCCAAATTATATCTCGACCGTTTGGATTCCCTGCCACGGTGGAATATCGGAAAATGCATTTGCACAAATCATTGAAATTGTAAAAAAAAACAATGAATGATTTTCGGACAATTTCAATCGAAACTAGCCCGCAGGAGTTCACTGATGTATGGGTGAAGTTCCAGGCTACGCACGAAACAAGTCCTTACTATCTGCCCACGACCTTGGAATATTTTCGCGCCTACTCCGGGAAGCGTCTTGCGGCAGAACGAAGTTTTGTCGTGGTTAGGGGGGATGAACCGGTGGCATTAGCCTTCGTTCCGATTGAAGAGGTGAAGGGGAAAAGGAGCATCAGCATCGGACAATATTTTACCCTTGCTCCTCTCTGGGAGCCTCTAAAAAATCTTTTGGGTTTTGTTATGGCTGAAATTGACCGTATCGCGACAGAAACTAAAGCCGCGAAAGCAATGTTTCGCATCGACCTTTTGCAGCACAAACAATATCCCTATAATTTTTTATTGAACTACGATTATTTAAACACCTCACTTTTGGGATATTTGGTTGACTGTGGGAGTCCGTCCTGGCGGCGCAACCACGAGCGCGCGATTCGAAAAATTTCTTCTAATCCCGATTATTCAGTTTATATTATGGATCAAACCAATAAAGACTATGTTGTTCACGAACATTACCGCCAATTGCATCACAAAGCCGCAGGCAAGGTAACTCGGAGCAAGGAAAGTTTTGATTTGCAGTATCGGATGCTTGAAGAAGGAAATGCGATTTTGGTTGGCCTTAAACACAAAGATCGATTTATTGCGTTTACTTACTTTATGTTTTATAAAAACGGCGCTATCTCTTTTTCTGCCGCAGATGATCCCGAATATAACGAGTTGCCATTGTATCACATTATCAATGCCGAAGGATTAAAGTATTTGCAAAAGCATGGGGTTTTAGAAATGGACATGGGTCAGCCGCTTAATATCTCAAACCAGCCCTTTAATTTTCCCGATCAAAAACAGAAAAATATCACGCTTTTCAAAACCGGCTTCGAGGGGCGGTTTATGAATGAATTTCGCGCAATTAAGTATTTCACCAAAGAAACGTTTTTAGAGGACCAGCAAAATTTTTCCAAAAGGTATCAAGAGGCATTGTCATGAACAAAAATACCCCAATTTTAATAATAGGTTTTGGTTCAATCGGGCGCAGGCACTACGCGAATTTGTTGAAACTAGGTTATAAGAATGTCTGGGTTTATGATATTAATCAGAGACGAATTAAGAATTACGAATTAAGAATTACGAAATTGAGTAAGTCGAACCTGCAAAATTTCAAAATAGTATTTGTCTGTTCGCCGAACCACCTGCATTTAAAACATGCCCTCGCGGCCGTAAAGGCCGGATGTGATCTGTTCATTGAAAAACCGCTGTCGCATAATTTGAAAGGGGTTGCGTGGTTAAGCAAACTGGCACGGAAAAATAGGTTAATCAATATGGTTGCGTGTAATATGCGTTTTCATCCGGCTCTCGAGTTTGTCAAAAAATGTTTACAAACTCGAAAACTTGGGAAAATTTATAGCATAGCTCACGAATGCGGGCATTATTTACCATTTTGGCGAAAGGCAGAGGATTATCGAAAAAATTACGCAGCCAAAAAATCAACCGGCGGGGGAATTATTCTGGATGACGTTCACGAATTCGATCTGCTTTTCTGGCTAAACAACTTTTCAGCAGTGAAAAAACGATTTTTGATTTTTGATCACATTTCAGATTTGCGGATTGAAACCGAGGACATGAGTTTGGCTGGTTACGAGTTTGATAATAAAGTTTTTGGTTTGGTAAAGAGCGATTACCTGCAGAAGTATTACAGTCGAAGCGTAAAAATTGTCGGTGAAAAAGGTAACTTGATTTGGGATTACAAGGAAAATATCGTTTGGTTTGCTGACGAAAAAAGAAAAAACAAGTTATTGACAATCAAGAATTACGATTCAAACGAGATGTATGTCCGCGAGCTAGAATATTTTTTGAACAGCGTACGTACTCGAAAAAAAACCGAAAACGATATAGCCCATGCCCGCACAGTCCTTAAAAATTGTTTGCCATGACTAAAACACTTTGTATAATCCAAGCCAGAATGAGTTCCACGCGGCTGCCCGGTAAGGTTTTGAAAGAAGTTAGCGGGGCAAGTCTTATTGAACATGAAATTCGCAAGCTCAAAATGGCTCGTTTGATTGATAAAATTGTCCTGGCCACGACCACTGGTTCAGAAGACGACAGGCTGGTGGGTGCGTGCCGCCGGCTGGAAATTGATTGTTTTCGCGGCAGCAAAGATGACGTTTTGGGTAGGTACCTTAAATGTGCGAAGCAGTTTCCAGAGTATGACGTAATCATTCGGGCCACTGGCGACTGCCCCCTTATCGATCCTGGTGTCGCAGATAATACAATATTTTTTTTCAAAAGCAATAATTACGATTATGTGAGCAATTCTAACCCACCGACTTTCCCAGATGGAATGGATATCGAAGTTTTTAGCAGGCAATCTCTTGAAAAAGCCGACCGCGAGGCACAGAAGACGGCCGAGCGAGAACACGTGACTCTCTATATCAGAGAAAGCGGAAAATTTAAAATCGGCAACTTTATCGGGGATAAAGATTATTCCAAGTACCGCTTGACGGTCGACAATCCCGAGGATTTTGAAGTTATAAAGGCTGTGATTGAGAATTTCAACCCCGATTCGACCTTTCTGGATTATATTGATTTTCTTGAAGGGCATCCGGACATCATGGCCAAGAACATGTCCATTAAAAGAAATGAGGGCTTAATCAAATCGTTAAATAAAGAGAAAATATGAAGCGATTCAAGAAAAGCAATAAATTTTTCAAAAAAGTCAGCCGAGTGATTCCACTTGCGTCTCAAACCTTTAGTAAGAGTTATTTGCAGTTTATCAAGGGGCAAGCGCCTCTGTTCTTGGAGCGCGGGGCGGGAGCGCGAGTTTGGGATATTGATGGCCATGAGTATATAGATTTTATCAACGGGCTTTTGTCAGTAATTTTGGGTTATCGCTACCCGGCAGTGGACAAAGCGATTAAAAAGCAGTTGGAACGCGGAATCAGTTTATCCCTTTCCTCGCCCTTGGAATACGAACTGGCCGAGCTTCTAAAAAAACATATCCCATGTGCGGAAATGGTGCGTTTTGGGAAAAATGGTTCAGATGTAACGAGTGGCGCCGTCCGGTTGGCCCGGGCGGTCACAAAGCGCGACCACATTATAGTTTGTGGTTATCACGGGTGGCATGATTGGTATATCGGTTCGACCACGAGACATTTGGGAGTTCCAGAGAGCACTCGGAAGCTTACCCATAAGTTTGTCTATAATAATATTGACTCACTTGAAAAAATATTGAAGAGATACAAAGGCCAGGTTGCGGCAGTGATCATGGAGCCGATGAGCTATGAAGAACCAAAAGATAACTTCTTGCAAAAGGTAAAAAAAATCACGCATGAGCATGGGGCTTTGCTTATTTTTGACGAGGTCATCACTGGTTTTCACTTCAGTCTAGGGGGAGCTCAAAAATATTATGGCGTCACTCCGGATTTGGCCGCCTTTGGCAAGGCCATGGCCAATGGTATGCCGATCGCCGCTTTGGTGGGGCGGCGCAAATACATGCAAAAAGTCGGAGACATATTCTACTCATTTACGTTCGGCGGGGAAGCGCTATCTTTGGCCGCAGCCATTGCCACAATTAAGGAAATGGAGCGTCGAAATGTGATCGGGTATCTTTGGCGCCTCGGGAAATACTTGCAGGACAACACCAGGGGACTGCTTGCAAAATATGGTCTGGACGTCATCATCAAGGTTGAAGGAAAGCCCTTTTGGCAGGTGTTTATTATCTCCCAGCATAAAAAATACTCTGGCTTAGAGATTAAAAGCTTCATTCAGCAAGAAGTCTTACAGGCGGGTTTCTTGTGGTATGGACAGCATAATATGAGCTTTAGTCATACTCGCCGTGATATTGATAAGCTTTTGGTTGCGTATGATGATATTTTTGGCCGATTGAAAGAATATCTGGAAAGCGACAAGTTGAGAAGACATCTGAAGGGGAAGCCTATTACGAATATTTTTAAAGTAAGATGAAAAATTTACAAGGAAAAGTTATTGTTTTCATTCTGGGCGGGTGGATAAAAAAAGAGCCGGATGGAACCTGGCATACAGTGGAGTTCGAGGAAGACGCGGAAGAAGTCAGTGGTTTTGGGGGCCGATTGCGGGTTCTGGCTGCGAAGTACCTTCTAGACGAGCATCCGGATTATTGGGTCGTGCCTTCGGGTAGTAAAGGGAAATTTGAAAAAATTGAGGATGCACCGACCCTGGCAGAATTAATGAAAAAGGAGCTTATACAGCTTGGGGTAGGTGAGGCAAAAATCATCAAGGAGGAGAAGGCGGGAACGACTCATCAGGAATTGCAGGAACTTAAAAAAATAGTGCGCGAATTTGGAGTCAAAAAAGCAATTGTTTTGTCTAATCGCTATCATTTGGCCAGGGTAGAAGCATTTGTCGAAAAAGATGTGGAGTTAAGAGAGCTTGTTCAACGAAGTATCCTTGAATTTCAGGAGGCAGAAGAGGTGGTATTGAGGCATGACGAGGCATGGGGTCAGAGGATAAAGGATGCCTATGAAAGTGAAAAAATGAAATCGATTATTGCTAGTGAAAACGAGGGTATAGAGCAGATAAAAAACAGCACTTATAAATACTAATCTGTTATGAACAGTCAGGCTAAAAATTTACTAATTATTTTCGGAACCTCTGGCGGATTAGGTCGGGCAATTTATGATCATGCCGCGCAATTTCCCGAGAATGATTTTTTGGTCGTAAATCGGAAGGCATTGAAGCTTGATCACAAAAATACGGTTTCGGTCCAATTAGATTTGTCCAAAATTTTATCCGCAAGCGAACTGGCTGAATTATTTAGGAAGATTAAGGTTGACGGTTACAATAATATTTTTCTGATTAACAACGCGGGGACGATACAGCCGATCAAGCCCCTGGGCCGAATCCAGCACGAAGATATCTTTAAAGCATCTTATGTTAATTATTTAAATTACGCGGCAATTATTAACGCGTTTATCAAGTCGTTTGGCAAACTCCCTGGGCAAAAGAGGGTTGTGAATATTACTTCCGGCTCTGCCGTGTCTCCGCAGTATGGGATTTCGTTATATTGCAGTGCCAAGGCCGCCCTGGAAATGTTGACCATGAGCGTTTACAAGGAACAAGAAATTTTACACGAGATCAAAATTATGGCGATAAGACCCGGTGCGATGAATACTGCCATGCAGCAGTCAATCAGACAGAGCTCCGCAGAGGACTTTAAGGCGGTTGCACACAGCAAACAACTATTTGAAGATGACAGGCTGTGTCCGCCAGAAGACGTAGCAAAACGTATTTACAAAGTTTTGTTTGACGATAAGTATTGGTCAAAACCAATTTTAGAGATAAGCGAGGTAACATTATGAATGTTTTGGTAACAGCTATTGGGGGCGATTTGGGGCAGGGGGTCTTGAAATCTCTCCGATTATTAAAGTATAAACCGAGAATTGTGGGTACAGACATTACCCCAACCGCACCCGGTTTGTTTTTGGCGGACAAGGGGTATGTCGTCGAGCCGGTTACTAATGAAAAAAAGTTTCTGTGGCAGATTGTCAAAATTTGTCGGAAGGAAAAGATTGACATTGTTTTCGTCTGTTTTGAGAAGGAACAGTTTTTAATTGCCGCTCACCTCGGCGACTTGGCCCTACAAACTAAAGCTTATTTTTTGGTGCAGCCGTATTCAGTGCTGAAAATGTGCCAAAATAAATTAAAGCTTTATCGTTTTTTGGCAAGACACGGGGTCAGGATTCCCGCGACCGCCGCCACAAAACCGGAAGCCGGAAAACTCATTCGAAAATTTGCTTTTCCCCTGGTGATTAAATCCCGAAGAGGAAGTGGTTCGCGGAGTTTTCGGCTCATAAACAGCAAGCGGGAGTTTGGGTGGTGGTGGCGAAATACTGAATATCCGATACTGCAAGAGCATATCGCCAATAGAAATGGTGACGAATTTACGGTCGGAGTTTTCTTGGACAAGAAAGCTAGGGCGTTAGGCAGCATTGCCATGAAGCGCGAGCTTAAAGGCGGCGTAACCATTCATGCTATTGTTGATGAATTTCCCAGGATTGAGGCGTTGGCCGCCGGAACCGCCGAAGCAATCGGGGCGATCGGCCCTTGCAACGTGCAAATCAGAATGGATAAAAACAACCAGCCGTGTATTATCGAAGTCAATGCCAGGATTTCAGGGACTGCGATATTTCGATCCAAGCTTGGATTTAATGAGGCCGGGGCGGCGATTGATTATTTTATGTTCAATAAAAGGCCGCAGCTTCGAACCAGAAAGGCAGTTGTTATGAAAATTTGGGATGAGCTCATTATTGATCCAAAGAAGTATGAATTCTTAAAAAGACGCGGCTACCTAAGCGCCGGCAAATAGCATGAAAAAACTTCTTGTCTTTGATTGCTACCAAACCCTAATTTATAAACCGGGTCTCGGAACGGCCCTGCAAAAATTCCTGGCTAAAGAGTTAAAAGCCCAGGTATCTTTGAAGCACATAAATTTGGCTTTTAAAATAATGTATAATCGGCATAAATTCCAGCACGCAAAATTTAGCACCGAAAAACAACGAAGGAATTATTACCGCGGATATAATCAATATCTCCTGAACACCCTGGGCCTTGATATTTCCATCCCGGTGGCCGACAGATTAAATAAAGTTTTATCCCGGGTGCCCTACGTTAGTTATCCAGACGTGATCTCGACCCTCCAATATTTGAAATCGCGACATTACCAGTTGGGGTTGCTGGCGAATTGGACAAGCCAACTCGAGCAAGTATTGAGCAGGATAAAACTTACGAAATATTTTGATTTCGTGTTTGCTTCTCACAATTTGGGGGTTCAAAAGCCGGACCCAAGGTTTTTTACCAAGGCTTTACGCAGGCACAGAAAAAAATACGATAAAGTTTACTACGTTGGGGACGATTATGATCTTGATGTTATACCGGCCAGAAGGGCGAAATTAATACCCGTTTTGATTGATCGCGAGAATAATTATCCGACACAAACAGACTGTACAAAGGTGAAAACCCTGCGAAGCTTAATTCATATCATTAATTAGATAAATTCCATGGAAATGACAATCGGCAATAAAAAGATCGGGCATGATTTTCCTACGTTTGTCGTCGCGGAAATGTCGGGTAATCACAACCAAGATATTAACAGGGCGTATCAAATTATTGACGCGGCCGCCGAAGCCGGAGCAGATGCCATTAAGCTCCAAACTTATACTGCTGACACAATCACGATTGATTCTGATGAGGCGCCTTTTCGTCTCGGTGCCGATGTTAATGAAGCGTGGGCCGGACAGACATTATATAAATTGTATCAACAGGCTTTCACTCCTTGGGGGTGGCAACCTAAACTTAAAGAATATGCAGAAAAGAAAGGCCTGATTTGTTTCTCAACGCCCTTTGACGAAACATCGGTAGACTTTCTGGAAAACCTGAATGTCCCGGCATACAAAGTTGCATCTTTTGAGTTGGTTGATATTCCACTTTTGAAAAAGATCGGGCAGACAAAAAAACCGGTGATTATATCCCGGGGCATGGCTTCACTCGAAGAAATTGAACTAGCGGTGGAAACTCTCAAAAAGGCCGGAACGTCTGGGGTAGCGGTTTTGCACTGTGTGAGTGCTTATCCAGCGCGGCCAGATCAGATGAACCTCGCAACAATTCCTGATTTGGCAAAAAGATTTGATGTGATTCCTGGCCTCTCCGACCACACTTTAGGTATTACCGTCCCAATTGCGGCAGTGACTTTAGGGGCGAAAATAATAGAAAAGCACTTTACCTTGGCTCGCGCTGATGGGGGGCCGGATGCCTCATTTTCTTTGGAACCTAAAGAATTGAAGGAGTTGGTGGATGCCATCAGGGACATAGAAAAGGCCGTGGGTAAACCGACTTATGGGGCTTCGGGCGGTGAATCAGAATACTTAAAGTATAGGCGTTCATTGTTTGCGGTAGCAGATATCAAGAAAGGCGAAGCGTTTACCAAAGATAACATTCGTTCGATTCGGCCCGGTTTCGGTCTGCCGCCAAAATATTTTGAACAAATAATTGGGAAAAAAGCGAAACAAGACATCAAACGAGGAACACCTTTGGGTTGGGAGATGATCAAGTGAATTGCTCCTTGTTGAGAGCGGGCGAACAGAGTAAAATGTATAGACGAATAAATTAATTTTTTGAAGAAAAAACTATGAAGTGGACACGAACAATCTCATTCAAACCTGAAAAAATCCAGCAAGAAGCCTGGACTTTCGAAGATGGGAACGAAACAAAAAAATATTCAGTCGAAGTGACTTTGGGTAAGCCGATTGATATTTTGTCCCTTAAAATGAGCAGGGTTGAGGATTTTAAATCCAAGGTTGAGACTGTGAAGGCTTCGCGGACTGAAGTTTACGCAAATCCTGTCAACCTGGAAGAGGTCAAGAATTGTCCGATATGCCAAAACCCGTCTGACCGATTGAGGCAGATCCTCAATATATATGGCGCCGTTTACACTTCCTGCGAGAAATGTTTCCATTGCTACGCCCTTTCTAAGCCCACGGACGCGTACCTCGCGAGTTTTTACAAAACGAACGATTCTTACCAAAGCACATATGCCGACAAAAATACTCAAAAGCAGCGTCTGGAATGGATCTCCAAACCCAAGGCAGAATACGTACTAAATGAATATAAAAAGCGATACGGCAGATTGCCCAAAAAAGTTCTTGATATTGGCGCGGGAAGCGGGCATTTCGTTTACCAATTGAGACAAATGGGAATAGATTGCGATGGAGTTGAGATCAGCGAGTCAGGAATCGCTTTCGCGAAAGAAGTTTTTGGCGTCGAACTTTTGAACATTGATTTTTTGAAGGAAGCGGATAAATTTGAATGCGACATTGTAACATTTTGGGG
Organism: bacterium; assembly: GCA_030700065.1. Classification (GTDB taxonomy): domain Bacteria; phylum Patescibacteriota; class Doudnabacteria; order UBA920; family 2-01-FULL-46-14; genus JAUYKH01. The sequence goes on from JAUYKH010000041.1 coordinate 17,611, forward strand.
ACTGATCGAACACGTGAGCAAACCTGTCGAGATGCTCGCGGCTGCGAGGCGCGCGCTTGGCCCAGACGGCATGGTTGTCGCCGAAGTACCGCGGTTTGAGAGTCTTAGCACAGCAGTACATCGGGCCTTTCCCGATTCAGTAATCAGACATTTGGATCCCATGGATCATAATCAGTGTTTTTCAGATTCGTCACTGGCAACTGCTTTTGTTTTGAGCGGTTTGGATATTGTTTCTGCGTGGTATTTTGGCATGGATGCCTATGAGTTCATATCGCAATTGGCGTACCGTGCGCAAGAAGACAAAGTCATCAAGGTCGCTGGCGAAAAAATTCCTGTGTTTCAGGAGCAAATCGACCTTGGCCGTCTTTCAGATTTCGTTCTATTTATTGGTATCCCTTCAAAGAAACAATAGTTATTTATGCCTGCAAACAATAAAAAAAGAAAAGCGATTATTTTAGGAGCCGGCCCTTTAGGTTTGGTGACCGCGTGGAAACTCCTGGAAAACGGCTGGAAGGTTGAGATTTACGAGAAGCAGAATATGGTTGGCGGCTTGTGCCGCACGTGGAGGTGGCGGGATTTCCTGGTTGATACCGGCCCGCATATATACCACACTCCAGACCCCCAGCTGGCGAAATTTTGGGAAGCGGAGTTTGGTGATCTTATGCTGAAGGGAGAATTTTGGTGTAAGAACGTGCGCGGTGATCAATTCGAAGAATATTGGGATTACCCTCTGTCCTGGGAAAGCATATCGCGGTATCCGCTTAAGCTTAAGGAAAAAGTCTTGAAAGAATTGCAGGAACGCTCCGAGGAGTCCAAAGTCAAAGCAAGAAATTATACGCAATATATGGAGGCTCAAGTTGGTCCGACACTGCGTGAAATGTTTTTCAAATCGTATCCCGAAAAAATTTGGGGTATCACAACCGATGAAATGACGCCTGGCTGGGCGCCAAAACGCATTGAATTTCGGCAGAAAGTAACCCCTTTTTATCACAATCAATGGAACGCGGTCGGCAAATTCGGAACGGGATGCGTCTATGAACGAATTAAGGAAAAAATTGATTCGTTGGGCGGGAAGGTTTATTTAGGCGCGCAGGTGACCAACATAGTTCCAGAGGGCGGTGGGCGGCTGAAACGGATAACCTTCGCCGATCGAGAGGCTGTCGAGATTGGACCGGATGACGTTGTCATCTCCAGTCTGCCAATTACCCTAACCGCCAGATTTTTTGGACATGAAAGCTCGCTGCGCTTCCGCGGCATTACTTCCGTGTATCTGGCCTACAAAAAAGAGTCGATCCTCCCAAAAGGGATTCATTGGCTCTATTATGGCTCCCCGAATGTTGATTTTAACCGCATTACCGAACCCAAAAAACTCTCTCCTTACGTCGCGCCTACGGGCGAGACTTATCTCACTGTGGAAATTACCATGAGCCCCGGGGATGAAATCGACCGCATGGATCCGCAGGAGTTGTCAGGGCGCGTGGCCGCTCAAGTGGAAAAAGCCGGTCTGGCCCGAAAAGAGGAAGTGATTGACTCGAGCGTGAATAAGGAAAGGTTTGTCTATCCCTTGCAGTACGCGGGATATCAGGAAGAACTGGCAAAAACACGCGCTGTTGTTTCCAAATATCAGCAGCTGTTTTCCATCGGCACTGGCGGGGATTTTAGTTACGCTGATAGTCAAATTCTTTTTCATAAGGCATTTGATACGGTCTCCATTCTATGCGGAAAAGATTCGTCTTATACCCAGGTGATTCGCCAGACTCCGCAAATTAGTTTCAACCAGATAGTTCGAATGGGTGAACGTAAAGTTGGTGATGGCGAGCAGCCCTATATCATCGCCGAAGCGGGACTCAATCACAACGGGAGCCTCGATCTGGCCAAACAGCTGGTTGACGCGGCCGCGAAAACCGGCGCGGATGCTGTAAAGTTTCAAACGTTTCAGGCGAAAAATCGAATTTCCAGGAAAGTGAAGGCCGTCAAATATGCTGAAACAGTCATTGGCACGGAAGAGACGCTTTACGAGATGTTTGACCGATTGGCCATGTCGTTTGAGGACCAGAAACAACTGTTTGCTTACGCCAAGGATAGGGGAATCGAGGTTTTTTCGACCCCCTTTGACGAGGAAAGTGTGGATTTTCTCGAGTCGGTCGGCGTGAGGTTTTATAAAATTGCCTCAATGGATCTCGTCAATTTACCCTTGATTGAGCGCGCGGCAAAAACTGGCAAACCGATTATTCTTTCGACCGGGATGTCGACGCTTGGGCAAATAGAAGAGGCGGTCGAGGTCGTACAGAAAGCCGGTAACCCGAATTTGGTGCTTTTGCATTGCAATTCATCGTACCCGGCCGCGCCCGAGGAGATGAACCTCAATGTTATCAAGACCTTAAAGCAAGCGTTCGGGGTACCGGTGGGGCTTTCTGACCATACTTTGGGTTTAACAGTTTCCCAGACTGCTTTAGCGATTGGAGCCAACATGATCGAGAGACATTTTACCCTGGATCGGACGTTTGAGGGACCAGACCACATTCTTTCGTCCGAGCCTCAAGAGTTTGCCGAGCTTGTGAGATTGTCCAAAAACACCCCCCCGATCAAATTGACAAAACAGATTTCCCAAATCCTTGGCGATGGAGTGAAGCGGATTCAGCCGAGCGAATACTCAACACTCAACACCCAGCGCAAGAGTCTGTATGCCGCGGCGGATATAGAGACTGGCGAGCCAATTACCAAAGAGAAGATTATTATTAAAGGCCCGGGCGGGGGACTGCTGCCAAAGTATTTGGATATGGTCGTGGGGCGCGTCGCCCGCAAACGCATCGAGAGCGATTATCCGATTACTTGGGAAGTTATTTAAGGAGAAAACATGATGAATTTAAAGGATAAAAAAGTTTTGATCACAGGGGCGGCGGGTCAGCTCGGCAGACAATACTGTCAGGCTTTTGCGCAAGCCGGAGCCGTTGTGATCGCGTCCGATATTGATCTTGAAGCCTGTCAGGAAATCCCGGGTCAGCTCGAGGGGGGTATCGCAAAGCATTATGCCTTGGCATGTGATGTCGCAGATCCGTCGTCAGTCGAAGCGGCTTTTGCTGAAATTACGAGCCGGTTTGGCTCGCTCGACGTGCTCATCAATAACGCGGGCATCGGCGTATTCGAGCCTTGGCTTGAGCGGAAGTTTGAGGATTTTATGAAGGTGTTTCGAGTAAACGCGGGCGGGACCTTTCTGTGCACGAAAGCCGCCAGTGTGCTGATGCGCGATTCGAAAACCAAGGGGTCTATCATCAATATCGGCTCGATTTACGGTTTGGGAAGCAGTGATCCGAGGATATACGGCGACACGCCCCGGATGAACTCTGAATGCTACACCGGGTCAAAAGCAGCCGTTATCGCCATGACCAAATATTTTGCCATCCACTTGGCGCCATATGGTATTCGAGTGAACTGTATTAGCCCGGGTGGGGTTTTCAACCGGCAAGGCAGTTATTTTGTGGAGCAGTACAGCAATCGCACGCCGATGGGGCGCATGGCGAACGAGGATGAACTGCCAGCTACTGCCGTATTTTTGGCGTCAGATGGAGCTTCATACATCACCGGACAAAATATAGCGGTTGACGGGGGTTGGACTGCGTGGTGAAAATAATTAGCTAAAAGTATGGAACAGGAAATACAATATTTAGAAGCGTGGCTCAAGGAGGCGGAGCTACTGGCCAGAAAAATTAGAAATCAGGCTGATCGGAAGAATGGCATGGCGGTTTTTACTATTTCCGCCACGGTCAAGGCCCAGGATAAAAGAAAACCCTTTTTGACGCCTTTGCGGGAAATTACGCATGGGTCTGTCGGAGGGTCGCTCGTATTTTCTCAAACACAGGCCGCTCTGCTTTGTAAACAAATCGACGGCATCGTAGATTGGATTTTGGTTGATGCCGAAAAAAAGATTCCGATCAGTTTTGGCTACAATAAAGAAATTTTGTCGCACTTTAAGCTTCAGCTTTTGGGGCGCAAGGTCGGATATTCCCGCGAGCATATCGAGATGGGGAATCTAAGCGCGGTATGCGCCCTATATGTCAAGCAAAGCGATTTGCACGAATTTAAGGCCAATGACATTACTGTTGATTCCGTATGGCACGCGCTCTCCCACGCGAAGGGGATACTAAGCGGAAAAAAGATCGCGATTATCGGCGCCGGCAACATTGGGTTCAAGCTGGCACAACGACTCGTCGAGAGTGGGTGCAGTGTTGATCTAGTGCGCCGTGATGCGACCCGCGGAACATTGATGGCGGATCTTATCAATGCGGTCAAGCCGAAATCTACGCTGGCCGTGGCGCATTACAATCCTGATCCGCTGCAGGCGTCCGTGTTTTCCGACGCGATAATCGGCTGCACCAACGGGGTGCCGGTGATTACATGGGAGATGATGCGGGCCATGCGTCCTGATGGGGTTGTCATTGATGTCGGGAAAGGAACGATCCATGGTGATGCCTTGAGAAAGGGATTAGAGGATGGTGTAAAAATTATCCGCACGGATGTAGCACCGGGAATAGACGGGTTGATTGCCACCATTCGAAGCACAAAAAATTTAATGGCTAATGTGATGGGCCGGAAGCTTTTGGGTGATGTGAATGTGGTGTCCGGCGGTTTTATGGGATTGGACGGTGATGTCGTCGTAGACAATTATGAGCATCCAACTTATGTCATCGGTATTTCGGACGGTAACGGCGATATCAAGAAAGATTATCCCGAGGCAGACGCCGTGCGAATCGACGCGGTAAAAAAATTTATTGGCGTGGAAAAGCAACTATGAAAATCTATACTGTTATCCCGGCTCGTTCCGGCAGCAAAAGCATACCAAAAAAGAATATTCGACCGCTGAACGGTAAGCCCCTTTTGCAGTATTCGGTTGAATATTCCCTGCAGTGCCCGCTCGTGTCGCGCACGGTTGTCTCCACGGACTCTGAAGAGTTTGCCCAAGTTGCCAGAAGCTGCGGGGCGGATGTTCCCTTTATTCGGCCGGCGGAATTCGCGCAGGACGATACGCAGGATTATCCGGTAATGCGGCATGCTCTCGACACCCTCGAGTCTATATACAAAGAACAAATAGACGTGCTGGTTTTGCTCCGTCCGACCTCGCCATTTCGTCCGCCAAAGTTAATCGAACGGGCGGTGGAATTGTTGCAGAAGCATCCGGAAGCTACATCGGTCAGGGCAGTTACTAGGTCTACAGAGCACCCTTACAGGCAATGGGTTATAGAAGAGCCTTTTATGATTGGATTCGCGAGAGACGTGCACGAGCCTTACAATATTCCCCGTCAAAAATTGCCGAAGGTTCTTTTCCAAACCGGCGATTTGGAAATGGTGACTAGGTCAACACTGCTTAGCGGTTCGGTTTCGGGAGATCATGTTTTGCCGCTTTACATCGCTCCGGAAGAGATGCTGGATCTCGACACTTTTTCAGACTGGGAGGAAGCAGAGAGGAGACAAACCTAAAATGCGCACCGCGGCGGATCTTTTTCTCGGAACAGTTAAATTAGGAGTACCGGAATACGGCTTCTCTTCGACTGCTCCGGTAGTCAGCTTTGACGCCCAGCAATTTTTGTGCGAGGCAGTCAAATTAGGAATCAGCCGTTTTGATACGTCCCCTCGTTATGGCAATAGCGAGGAGGTAATCGGCCAATATATAGGGCAAGCTTCTTCTAAACCATTCGTTGCTTCAAAAATTGACAATCTTGCCCCGAACAATTCAGACACACCAGGGTTGATGGAAAAGAGTGTGAATGATTCGTTGGCCAAACTCCACCTTTCTACTCTCGATATTTGTTATTTGCATCAAAACGAGATGGAAATTATCAGCGACCCGTACATCCATCAAGGACTTTCGTTGTTAAAGGAGAAGGGGCTCGTACGACAAGCGGGGGCATCGGTTTACAGCAAAGAAGAATGCTCGTACGCCGTAGATTGCGGAATTTTTGACGTAATCCAGGCCCCTGTTAGCGTTTTTGATCTTGGGTTTTACAATGACTTCGTTCTTAACAAAAACCCCCCTGTGACCTTGATTGCCCGTTCTTTGCTTCTGCAAGGCATTCTGGTTAATCGAAGACAAATCAAGGGACAGATCAAACAATCCGACGCTGTGCTTCAATATCTCGATAATTTGGATCAGCTCGCAAAAGAAGCTGACATGTCAACCCTTGATATGGCACTTGCCTTTGTCTATGGGCTCTCCGGAATCGATTATTACATTATTGGAACCACATCGCTCGAAAATCTGAAACATAACATTGAATGCTTGAAGCTTGAATTACCGCGGCATATTATAAGTGAAATTAAAGTATTGGCGGGTACTCCGAAACAATGGACTAATCCCCGCAATTGGAGTTTAAATGGATAAATTTATAGGTAAAAGAATATTGATTTTTCAACAGCGAAGCTGGGGCATCGGCATTGGTCATTTTTTGGCGCAAAAACTCAAGAGAGAAGGTTGTCGTCTTGCCGCCATAACCTTTAAAAAGTCTACCCAAGATTTTGTGGCGGGTCAACGGGAGGTAGAATACGAGCTTGTAATCAATGATGACGAGGTATTGGGGAATTCTCGAGCCTATTTGGCAGGTCAAGATTATTCCCTCGGAGAGATTTGTCGGGATTTGGGGGTGGAAACAATTTGGCCGCTCGTTCAGAGCATGAGAAATCTTGTGAGATCTTATGGAGAAAAATACTACTACAGTTTTAAGCAGAATGTTCCTGACGAAGAAATTGAGCTTTACATCAAAGCCGTTTATAAGTATATACGAGTGATTTTTGAACAATTCAATCCCGACCTTATCCTAAGTCCAAATTTTGTCGCGCTACCTTTTATTATGATGAATCTTTACGCTGCTCGGCGGAACGTGAAAATGATTGCCGTTACCGACGCAAAAATTAAGGGTATGTTTATGTTCAGCTACAGTTACCGCGATGATGACGGCCCGCTATTTACCAGACTGGCGGAGTTAAACATCGAAAAAGAAGAAAGCCCAAATAAAGAAAGAGCCAGACAATACATCGCCGAGTTCAGGCAGAAATTCAAAAATCCCGATCACTTGAATGTCCAGGATAAACCCATCTCACCTTACAAAACTTTACGCCACGAGCTTTCGCCCTATTACCACAGTTTACTTTGGCTAATAAAAAAACCGCGGCACGATCTTAAGAACCTTGGCGTAATTATGGACTACCGTCCTCCCCGGATCATTTTGCGCGATCATTATATGCACAAGCGGTATAAAAGGTTTGCCCAGAATTTCTCCTATTTTCCCTTTGACCGTCTTCGAAAGTTTGTGTATTTTCCTCTGCAGTTTCAGCCCGAGGCCTCGATAGACGTCATTGCGCCGTATTTCAGCAACCAAATTGAAACAGCCCGGCTGGTTGCAATGGCCTTGCCGGATGATTATACCCTGGTCGCAAAGGATCACCCTTCGATGGTTGGTTTGCACTCCCCGGGTTATTTGGAAAAAATTGTACGAACGCCTAATGTGAAATTGATTGATCACCGTCTTGGCAGCGAACAAATTTTGAAAAAAGCCGATTTGGTGGTTAGTCCGAACAGCACCACATTGGCAGAGGCCGCGTTTTATAACAAGCCGGCGATCCAGCTCGGGGATTTGGGAATTACTCTTTGTCTTCCAAATGTTTTTAGGCATACGGATTTTACCACCTTGTCGTCAAAGATCCGAGATGTACTGAAAATTGATTTGCACACATTAGAGTATGAGCGTCTGCTTCAAAATTTTGTGGCCGCGGTCTACGACACAGGGTTTGATTTTAACTACACCAAGGCATGGGCGAAGGGCTTGAAAGGCGGAGGGGAAGAGCTTTGGCAAATTTATAAGAAGGAGATTGAAAGGAACTTATGAATACGAAAAATTCAAAAACCTATATTGGCATCAATGCTGAACCCGTGGATCCGTCAGTGGCCATAGTGCGAGACGGGAAAGTGTTGGCGTTCGCGGAAGAAGAGCGTTTTATCCGCTATAAACATGCCCTGAAGGTATACCCGATTCGGGCTTTGCGGTATTGTCTGAAGCAGACTGGCATATCCCTTCAAGATGTATCAGGCGTGGGAATTGCCTGGGACGTTGAAGCTTATTCGGACGGAAGATTGCGGGAATTTTTTGACAACATGGCTAAAACTTTGCCTGTGGACAAGGGAACTAAGGCCTGGCAGAATTACATGATCTCAACTCATAATTTCGAAGGCATCAAGAACGTCCATGTAAGGAATTGGCGGAAAATGGCCGGCGACATCAATATGCCAAAAATTCTATCATTTCCCCATCATTATACCCATGCCTTTCATGCTTATATGCAATCAGGCTTTGACAAGGCTGTTTGTCTGACAATAGACGGCTCGGGCGATAAGCACTGCACTGTGGTGTGGCGCTGTGAAGGCGACAAGATAGAACCTTTGCGCGAAATCACGATGCCCTATTCCTTGGGTTGGTTATATGGCGCGATAACCGAATATCTGGGTTTCAAATCCAAAGATGGGGAATATAAAGTGATGGGATTCGGGGCATATGGCGAAGCTGATCCGGAATTATTACGGAAGTTTGAACAGATTATCTCGGTCGCAGGGGACGGAGTGGAATACCGCCTGAATTCCCGATACATTCATTATGGCCAGCATTCTTACTCGGATAGATTCACCGACGAGCTAGTAACTCTTTTTGGGAAACCTCCTCGCTTGCCGGACGAAGAAATCAATCATTGGCACGAAAATTTAGCTTTTGTGCTGCAAAAAAAACTGGAGGAGGCGGCAGTTCGGCTTGTGCATTGGGGGATTTCCAAAACGGGCATTCAAAACGTCTGCGTTGGCGGCGGCGTTGGGCACAATATTAAAATGAACAATGCTATTTTTGCCCTGCCGGAAGTTGAGTCGATATTCGTCCATCCCTTGTGCAGTGATTTGGGCGGCGCGGCCGGCGCAGCTTTGGCGGCTTGTTTTAATGAAACAGGCATCCGACCCGAAAAATTGGAAACCTTAGCTCTGGGACCAGAATTCTCTGACCAGGAAATTGAGGAAATGCTAAAAATCGTCCGCGTGCCGTACGAAAAATTTGATGATATTTGCGCACCTGTCTCAAAAGAACTGGCGCGCGGCCGAGTTGTGGGGTGGTTTCAGGGCCGTATGGAAGCCGGTCCCCGCGCTTTGGGACAGCGCAGCATCTTGGCTGATCCCCGCGATGTAAAAAGTCGCGACAGAGTGAATGGAGTGGTCAAATTTAGGGAATACTGGCGGCCATTTTGTCCCTCCCTCACCTTGGAGTCCATGGAACATTACTTTGATAAGTATACAGAGGCTCCTTTTATGAATCTGGCATTTGTTGCCAATGAAAGATTAAAAAAAGAAGCGCCCGCTGTCGTGCACATTGACGGCACAGCGCGAGTGCAGACTGTCAGGCCCGACCACAATCCGCTTTTCCACCGGCTACTCAAGACTTTTGAGAAAGAGTCAGGGGTGCCCGTGCTCCTTAATACCTCGTTTAACGTAAAAGGCGAGCCGATCGTTTGTACCCCCCAAGATGCCTTGCGCACCTTCTGGTCCACCGGACTTGACGCGCTCGCGATTGGCAGTTATTTCATTAACAAACATAACCGAAATCAATAGGTATGTTCGAACAAAAGCTCAACATCAGTTGCATTATCCCTACCTGCGATCGATCGGAGTATTTAAGAGAAGCATTGGATTCCGTTCTGAAGCAGACTTATGAGCCCTATGAGATAATCGTGATAAATAACGGCAAGGATAAGGTTCACCTTTCATCAGAGTTAGCAGACAAAGTTCAGGTATACGACATTATTCCTTATGCCGGCGTGGCTCAAGCCAGAAATTTTGGGGCGAGCATGGCGACGGGTCATTACCTTGCTTTTTTGGACGATGATTGTCAGTGGGGAGAAAAATATTTGGAAAATATCGTCCCGGTTTTATTCAAAGGAATCGACTGCGTGTTGAGCGGTCAGTATGTAGTGGAAAACGGCAAGTTTAAACCGCTTCGAATCCCGGTCGGGCAGCTTCGGCAGGAAGTGTTGTTGGTCCAAAACCCCGGTGCTGGAGGCCCGAACGTTGTCATTTCAAAAGATCTTTTTTTCCGCGTTCGGGGTTATGACCCCAAACTCCCGCCGTCCGAGGATAAAGCCATGATATTGGAGGTTTTGCGAACTGGAACGGAAGTTTCCTTATTGCCGGAGAACAAGGTGATAATCGGGGTCAATGAAGGGCAAACACTTTCGACTAATTATACAAAATTCATTGAAGGGGTTTTTCAGTTCACTCGCAAATATCGTTTTCTGATGAACCGCGAACAATATTTTTTCAATCGATGGAAGATCGCAAAATCCCGCCTGGCGAAATTATTTTGGGCGGTGCAGTATAGGGTAGCCAGATTTTTAAGGGTTTAATTTTTATGGATTTTTATAGCAAAAAATCAATCAAAATAATAGTGACCCTTGGTCCCGCCACCAGAACCGAGGCTGATTTGCGTCAAATCAAGGCGCGCGGGGTTGATTTTGTCCGCATCAATATGTCTCATTCCACCCTGGAAGATTTAAAGTATTTTATCGGTCTCGCGAAAAAAGTTGATATCCCGTTTATCATTGATACTGAAGGGTCCCAGGTGCGAACCGGTGAGTTGGCAGAAAATTCGATTGAGCTTGCTGAAAACGGCGAAGTCAAAATTTTTGCATACCCGAAGATTGGCGGGCCGCGGGAAATTGCGCTCAAACCCGCGTACATTCTACCCCTGCTCGAAAAAGGTGACATCCTGCATGTGGATTTTGAGAGTGCGATTTTGCGTGTCACAGACACTTCGACTCTTCCTCGGGGGTTTGTCCGAGCAAGAGCCATCAGCGCCGGCAGGGTTGGACGAAATAAAGCCGTAGTAATTGATTCTGTCATGCCCAAACTTCTCAATCTGCCGCCATTATCCAGCAAGGATTACGAATCAATCAGAATTGGCCTTCAGGAGGGGATAGGGCATGTGGGCGCTTCGTTTATGCGTTCAGCTGATTTTGTTGAGGAGGTACGCAAAGCAAGCCGGGACAAAATGCAGATCATTTCCAAAATTGAGTGCGTGGACGCGCTTAACAATCTTGGGGAAATTATCCAAGCGTCCGATTATTTGCTTTTGGACCGCGGTGATTTGAGCAAAGAGGTCCCGATCGAGAAAATTCCATTTTTGCAAAAACATATTATCAACGAGGCGCGCACTTTGGGCAAAGGCGTGTTTGTCGCCACAAACTTTTTGGAATCAATGGTCGCAAACAAGCGGCCGACCCGCGCGGAGGTGAGTGATGTTATAAACACAATTTTGGACGGGGTGTATGGCGTGGTGCTTTCGTCCGAGACAGCCATTGGCCGCTATCCCATCCGGAGTATCAACATGATGAACAAACTCATCGCAGAGGGGGAAGGAATGGTAGGCCATCAGGTGAATGGATTGTCAGATATTGGCCAAAGCAACCTCATACTCCCGCACGGGGGAAAACTGATTGATCGAGTTTTGAGGGAAATTCCCGAGTTTGACTTTCGCAACATGCCAAAGATTCAAATTGATGACGAGACTTATATGGATCTGGAACAAATCGCTCAAGGAACCTTTAGCCCGCTGGAGGGATTTATGTCCAAAGAGGAAGTACAAAGCGTGCTCGACCACACGCGTCTGCCAAGCGGAACCATCTGGCCTCTTCCCATTGTTTTGAGCGTTCCCAGCGAGCGAGCGGATAGCATTGAAGCCGGACAAACAGTGGTTTTGACGGATCAGACCAGTCAGCCAGTGGCGCTACTGCACGTGGATGATAAGTACCAGTTTGGTTTGAGCGAGTTTGCGAAAAAATTATATGAAACAGAAAATTTGGAGCATCCGGGAGTTAGAAGGGTGACAAATTATCATCCTTGGTTTCTCGGCGGAAAAATTGATCTCATCAGAAGGCGGCCTTCGGATCACAAGGAATACGAGCTGACCCCGCGGCAGGCCAGACGTCTCTTTGCCGAACGCGGATGGCGGAGGATTGTCGGATTTCACACCCGAAATGTCATTCATCGCAGTCACGAGTTCATTCAACTCGCTGCCATGGACCGTGCTTCGGCTGACGGGCTTTTTGTCCATCCCGTGGTCGGCAAAAAAAAACCGGGAGATTTTCATGCCGGATACATTATTCGAGCTTACGAAACAATGATGGAAAAATTTTATCCCAAGGACAGCGTGGTTTTGGGAACCTTCGCCACTTATTCCCGTTACGCCGGACCGCGCGAAGCGCTCTTTACGGCCATTTGCCGGCAAAATTTCGGCTGCAGTCATTTTATTGTAGGTCGGGACCATACCGGCGTAGGAAATTTTTACCATCCAAAGGCCAGTCACGAAATTTTTGACAAGTTTCCGGAACTTGAAATTATTCCTATCAGATTTGATAAAGTCTTTTATTCAAAAAAATTGCAAGACCACGTCCACGAGCCAGATGACCTGGGTCACGCGGAAGATGATAAGCTGCATATAAGCGGAACTGATGCGCGAAAACTTTTTGAAAAAGGCGAAGCCCCGCCGGAGTGGTTCATGCGCCCCGAGATTTCGCAAATAATTTTGGATGCAATAAATCAGGGCGAAGAAGTATTTGTTAAGGACGATCGGCCGAGCGGGTGCGTATTATGGTTCACGGGGCTTTCCGGTTCGGGCAAGACTACTGTCGCGGACCATTTGAAAGAAAAATTAGAGGTTAGAGGTTACACAGCGAAAATTTTGGACGGCGATGCCGTCAGGGCGACTCTACACAAAAATTTGGGTTTTACTCGCGAGGATATCAGGAAAAACAATGAAACCATAACGCGTTTAGCGAAGCAGGAGAGTCAAAAGCACGATTTTGTCTTGGTTCCGGTTATTTCTCCTTACGCAGAGGATCGGCAGATGGCGCGTGAGATAATGGGAAAGAATTTTTTTCTAGTCTATGCCGACTGTCCGCTTGAGGAATGTATTAAGCGAGACACGAAGGGTCTGTATCGGCGCGCGAGAGCGGGCGAGATCGAAAATCTTATTGGTTTTTCAGAAACTAACCCTTATGAAGCGCCACAGGATTCTGATGTGACAATCAGCGCGCACCTGGAAAACCCCGAGCAAAGCTTAAAGAAGGTTTGGCAGTTTCTTAAAAGCAGGAGATTTGTATGATAAAATTTTGGGACGAAACCAATTTGGCGATTGAGGCGGCCAGGGCGGCTGGCAAGAAAATTTTGCAGGTGTATCAAACTGATTTCAAGACAGAACGAAAGGCTGACTATGAACCGATAACTTTGGCGGACCGGACAAGTCAAAAGACAATTCTTGAAGTTTTGGGTTCCTCTCATCTGCCGGTCCTTTCCGAAGAGCAGGAGGACGATTTATTACGTTTGAAGCAGGAACGCGTGTGGATTGTGGATCCTCTGGATGGGACAGCTGATTTCGTGGCTCGGACTGATGAATTTTGCGTAATGATTGCATTGGTAGAGAGTCAGATTTCCATACTCGGAGTAATTTATGAGCCGACTAATGATACTTTGTTTGTGGCCCAAAAGGGGGAAGGGGCGTATATCTGCAAGAATGGTCATTGGGAAAGACTGCGGGTGAGCAATGTACAGGGTCTTGACCAAATTCGGGCGGTCATGAGCAGAAATCATTTGTTGGAAGAAGAAAAGGACATTCTGGCAAAAATAGGAGTTAAAAACTTTGTCCAAATGGGCAGTGCGGGACTGAAGGCCGCGGGGATTGCGGAAGGACGGTTTGATTTGTATTTCACGATGACAAACAAAATAAAACAATGGGATACAGCCGCGGCAAATTGTCTAATAAACGAGGCGGGCGGAAAAATAACAGATCTCGCGGGCAAAGACCTTATCTATAATATGGAAGATGTTTATCACAGAGATGGTATTTTGATGAGCAATGGAAAGATTCACGGGGAAGTGCTCAAGATTTATAGGGGTTTCAAAAATAAGCAATCAAATAATTAACTTTCTAAAAATCGTTTATGTTGGAACAATTCACTGACAAATTAAGAGGGAAAAGGATATTAGTCACCGGGGGTGCCGGGTTTTTGGGTTCGCACTTATGCGGAAGACTTCTCGCACATGGAGCAAAAGTGATCTGTTTTGATGATTTGAGCACGGGGACAAGGGAAAACATTAACGAATATCTCGGTAGGGACGAATTTGCCTTCGTTACTGGCGATGCAAATAAATTTGCCGATCTTTCGAACGTTTTTGACGCAGAGAAGATTGACTATGTTTTTCACTACGCCGCACGGGTTGGCGTAAAACGCACTACAGAACAGCCCCTCGAGGTCCTGGAAGACGTGGAAGGTATAAAAAATGTGTTGCATCTTTCCAATAAGCATAACGTCGAAAAGGTTATCTTTTCTTCTTCGTCGGAAGTGTACGGCGAGCCGGTCGAGTTTCCAGAACGGGAGAACGGTCACGTTAACCCCAAACTCCCATATGCTTCAGTTAAACACATTGGCGAGAAATTCATGGAGTCTTACCACAAAGTCCACGGCCTGCGGACCTGTTCACTTCGCTTCTTCAATATTTATGGGCCCAAGCAAGACTCCTCGGCTTACGGTTTTGTGGTAGGGATATTTATCAAACAGGCGCTTTCTGGTGGCCCCTTGACCGTGCTCGGCGACGGGACGCAGACGCGGGATTTTGTGTTCGTGGATGACAATATCAACAGTTCCATTCTCGCCTTGCTCACGAACGCAACCGATGGGCATGTGGTCAATATCGGCACTGGCCGTCCCATGACCATCTTGGATATGGCCGAGCTTGTAATCAAAGTCACCGGCAAAGATGTAAAGATTGAATTTTTGCCTTTCCGCGAGGGTGAAATCAGACATCGCTTCCCCGACGTGAGCAAAATGCGCAGCCTCCTGGGTTACAGGCCGATGCACACGATCGAGGAAGGCGTTCGTAAAACCATGGAGTGGTATCAGGGGCGATTATCGTAATTTTAGAAGCCATGTTATTTCGAAAGTTGAAAAATAAATTTCGCTCAAGTATTGTCCCCTTCTTTATCAAGTTGAGCGTTGCATTGAACTGGCCGCGGCTAACCGCCTGGATTTTGGTCGCGGTTGTTCAGCAGATGAACGAGGGCGGAGAATATAGCGTGCTGTGTCTGCGACGGAGTGTTTTTATGGACGATATCCAGGCAATGATTCGCTATAGTGGTCGCATTCGGTATTTTGCGATTGAGAGAATGCATTTTACCATAATCCTCACCCATTTTTTGTCCAAGGACGAGCAGAGAGCGATTACCGAGAACAATTATCACACACATCCAATTGGGCTCGAGGGAAAAAAGAAATACTATGAGTATCTGGGACAAGTACTTCCGATTTTACAAAAAAAGATCGGCTTTCAAGCCATTTTCTCGGGAAATTTTGGATACGTTCAGCAACAGGAGCTGATGCAGCTTTGCAAAGACTCAAATATTCCCTTCATAGTTTTTCACAAGGAAGGGCTGATTGCCGGATTTTTTGAGGGGGCGAACGAAATGTACCAGGGACGCAAGTTCGTGGGCGATAGGTTGCTCATCTACAACGAGAAAATAACCCGGGCATTATTGGATAAAGTATCCGAGTTAACTCCGGAAAAAATCCGTTTAGTCGGGGTGCCGCGACTTGATCGTTACAAGGAGCCGTTTTACATCCCTCGACGCGCACAAATAGTTTTTTTCTCCTTTTACATAAAAAATTGGATGCCGAAAATCATCCATGACGAAAAAAAATATGAAGCAGCCGAAGAGCGGGCATTGTCTTTTCACCGGTGGATTTTAAATTTTGCCAAAAAACATCCAGAGTTTGATGTGATTTTAAAAACGAAGGCCGCTGATTTTTACTTGGAATACGCAAAAAAAATATTCGCCGACCCCTCACTACTGAAATTGCCGAACTTAACGGTAAGAAATTATGGGGATCCTGTCGAACTGATCAAACAGTCGAGGGCGGTCTTGGGCTACAATTCAATGGCATTAATTGAAGCGCTCATCGCCGGTAAACCGATTTTTTCACCTTTTTTTGGGGATTTGGCTGGTCCAGGGAAAGCTTGGGACTATTTTAGCAATTATCCGGAATTGATTAATTATATAAAAACTGAGGATGACCTGGAAATGCTTCTTGACCTGGAACGGTTTACGCCTCACGATCAGAAGCTGGTCACGGAGTTTGTCGAGCAGTTTGCCTATCGCCCCGATGGTCAGGCGAGCTTTCGGGCGGAGCAGGAAGTAATCAACGTTATCGAGGAGTACGCCAATGCCGGTTAATAAAGTCAAATTTGCAGCGTTTAGCCCAGAAGTGGTAGAAATTCACGAAATGTTTCGCGCGCAGCCAGCGTCGGAGCATATCGCAAAACCGCCGACGCTTGAAGCATTATTTCAGGTGTGCCAGGCGAATGATTTAAAGCGAGTTTTGGAACTGGGCGGGGGTTTGGGGACAATTAGCCGTCTTTTGCTAAAATATTCCAACGCGCAACTTGATATTTACGAGCATGATGTCTATTTTCGGGATCGCCTGCGCGAAAATCTCGCCGAATTTACCGGTCGGTATCAAATTTTATCAGATTATAGAACACTACCTCCGCACCGCGACTACGATTTGGTTGTGGTGGACGGGGGGCATAGCCGCAAAGATGCCCCGGGCGAGGCGAGCGGTTTCAATGCCGCGATTTGGTTTTATTTGAATTATTTGCAATCAGCGCCATTAGTGTATGTCGAAGGGAAGCGCCATATTCAAAGACTTTGGGCCAGAAAAGCGATTGCCAAACGGTATATCTACTCTCTTCAGCGTTTTGCTGATACAGAATATTTAGGCGAGCTTGCAAGTGGGGGAGTTCTCATCCACAAAGTGCGAAGTGCTATCTTTCCACGGCGATTGCTCAATTTCATTTTTTGGGAAATAATCGAGGGGAATACAGTTCGCAACCATCTATCATTTCGACTGCGGAAATTAACGGACAGGTTTAAAATATGACCAAAGTAAGTTTGGTTTGTTATCATTACCTGGCTCGCCATGACGAATTCGCAAAAATTCGAGGCCATTCGAAACTGCAATTTCAGGAGCACCTTGATTATTACAGGAAAAATTTTCATTTTGTTTCAGTGAGCGAGCTTTTAACCGGACTGACCGAAAGCCAGCGGACAAATTTGTTAATCACCTTTGATGATGGACTCAAGGAGCACATTCAAACTTTTGCCCCGCTCCTGGAACAGCATGGAATTAGTGGCGTCTTTAGCGTGCCTTCGTGCATTTTGCGCGGCGAGCCGGCCAATCCGCAGATTACTCGATTCGCGGAAAGTTATTACGGGGAGGATGAATTCTATAATTTAGTTTCCGCGGAAATCACGTCCGTTTTTCCCGATCATAGCTTTCTGCTTGAGGAAAAAATATCAAATAAAACGTTGTTCAAATGGAAGCTCCCTATCCAAATGGCTAGACAAATTCTGCTAAATCTGTATAATAAATATTTACTGCCGAAGTTTCCGGACTTTATGCAGAGGATTTATCTGAGTGAAAATGATATAAAACAAATGCGCGCTTCCGGCCATGTTATTGCTGTCCATTCCGATACTCATCCGGTTATTAGTCGAATCAAAAAAGAAGATCAGGAGCTTTTGTCTCAACAGATAATTTTTCCCAAAAGGGAATTAGAAAAGCTATTGGGCGAAGAAGTGAATATATTTACCTATCCTCACGGACAGAAAGAAGAAATTTTTAGTGATCCCGCAGTACTGCAGGACGCAGGATATAAATTTGTTTTTACCACCTTTCAAGACAATACCAGCTTTAATCCATTGTCGGTTGGCCGCTACCAGTCGTTTGTGGCTGACACAATTCAATCATTAAGCGACAATATCTGGACCTACACAATATGAAAGTCAAAATTTTCGGAGCGGGATCAATTGGAAATCACCTTACCCAGGCCTCAAGGCGGAAGGGGTGGGATGTCACGGTCGTGGATATTGATCCGGCCGCGCTCAAGCGCATGAAAGAAGAGATTTATCCAAAGCGATACGGTAGTTGGGACCCGCAAATCAAACTGATGACCCCCGAAGAGGCACCAAAGGGAGGATTTGACGTCATCATGGTAGGTACGCCGCCGCCGGCCAGACTGAAAGTCGCCATGGAGGCTTTGGAGGGAAAACCTAGAGTTTTACAGCTTGAAAAGCCCTACTTCGTCCCCATGCTAGATGAAAGCCTGAAACGTGAAAACCAAGAGTTTATGGAGAAGGCAAAATCTTTGGGCATAAAAGTAGTGGTTGGGTACGAATACGCTCTTGGAGAGAGCGCAAAAAAGGCGTTAGATTTTATTTCGGATAAGGGTTTTGGAAAAATCCGGGTTTTGGAAGTTGCCGTGCGGGAGGAATGGAGCGGGGCATTGGCTGCCCATCCATGGCTCAAAGGGCCGGCTGATACCTATCTTGGTTTTTGGCAGAAAGGGGGAGGCGCGTTAAGCGAGCATTCGCATGCTATACACTACTGGCAACATTTCGCCAGTCACTTAGGTCTGGGAACGATTGATGAAGTTTCTGCATCAATGAGAATGGTAAAAGACGCGTTGTTAGATTACGACGAATTAACATATTTGAACATAAAAACTGACCAGAGTTTTACCGGCACGATTGTTCAGGATGTGGTAACCGATCCTCCGTATCTGTCTTTGTTTATTCAAAGAGAGAAGGCCTTTGTTAAATGGCTGCGACGGTCTGTTCCGGGCAAAGGAAATGTCGAGACAATCACGTATGGGAAAAAAGACGAGAATGGTTGGCTGGTCACGACAGAAGATATCCCCGTCGCGAGACCGGACGACTTTTACCCAGAGATAAACCATATTGCTGATCTGCTCGAGGAAAAAGTGAAAATTGAGGATTCCCCGATTCGTTTGGAGATGGGTGCACACGTAACCGCGGTAGTGACGGCAGCACACGAGTCTCGGCTGAACAATGGAAAATTTATTAAAGTAACAAAATATGCCGGTTATCGATAAAAAAATACTTGCGATCATCCCGGCCCGCGGCGGATCCAAAGGCTTGCCGGGCAAAAATATAAAATTGTTGGTGGGTAAACCGCTCATCGCTTATTCAATTGAAGCGGCAAAAAAATCAAAGCACGTTGATCGTGTAATCGTGACCAGCGACGACAAGAATATTTTGGAAACTTCTGCACCATTTGGGGCTGAACTTATCCAAAGACCCGCAGAGCTGGCGCTTGATGAAACCAAGATGCCTCCAGTAATCCAACATGTTATTGACACATTAAAAACAAAGGATAATTATCGACCGGATATTGTTTTGCTTTTGCAGCCAACGTGTCCATTGCGCACGAGCAAGCATATAGATGAGGCCATCGAGCATTTTTCGGCCAATGATTTTGACAGCCTCCTAAGCGTTCTGGTTTTATACAAGCAGCAGTTTGTGGTCGAGAATGAAAAATACTTGCAGCCGCTTCTGAAGGAAAGGCCAAACCGGCAGGACAGAAAGCCGGTGATATTGGAAAATGGCGTGATTTATTTGACCATGATAAATCTGATGGAGCAGGGGACAATAGTGGGTGGAAAGATAGGTTATTATCCGATGCATATCGCTGATTCGCCAAACATTGACGACCAGGAAGATTTTTTGTTTGCCGAAAGATTGATAAAAGGATCGCGTGACCATGAATAAAGAAATCAAAATTGGACGAGTGGTTATTGGAGAGCAATATCCGTTTGTAGTCATTCCCGAGGCGGGCGATAATCACCACGGCAGCCTCGCCTCCGCCAAAGAGATTGCCCATGCCGCGCTTGAGGCCGGATCCAAGATTATTAAATTTCAACTGCACTTGCCGGACGAGGAGATGGATCGAGAGGGCATGCGTCAAACGTCCTCGGAGATGTTTAAGAAATGGGGCGATTTGTACGGCTTTATTCAGAAAAATCAGTTGTCTGTCGAAGATCACTCGGAACTTATCCGTTACTGCGAAAAGATCGGCATCCAGTATTTTTGCACACCTTTCTCGGCGAAGGCGGCACAAATACTAACAGAAATTGGCGGTGATGCCGCGTTCAAAATTGGTTCTGGAGAAACCGAAGATCTGCCAATGATTGAGGAGGTCGCTGCTTTGGGTAAGCCGATGATGGTTTCCACTGGAATGAGCACTTATGAGGAGATTGATTTAACAGTCGCTGCTATTAAGCAGAAAAATATCCCGTTTTCGTTGGCGCATTGCATATCGTCCTATCCACCAAAGTCCCTTTCTGAACTTCACCTGGGAGTCATCAGAGAGCTTGGAGCGCGCTACGATACAGTTGTCGGTTTTTCGGATCATACGCCGCCCGAAGGGCTGGTAATCGAGGGAGGAAAGCCAATTTCAGAAGAGGCAATTTTGTTCGGCGCGATGGGCGCAGGTGCCAGATATCTAGAGAAACATTTTACTGTCGATAGAAAAGGAAAAGACGCGGATAGCTGGTTTTCTCATGATCCGCAGACCCTCAAAGATCTTATAAATACTGCCGCCGAACTTGATAAGGCGATGGATAATAAGCGGGAGGTGTTTGAAGAGGAAAAAGGCGTCTGGATTTGGGCCAAGCGGAGCCTGGTCGCGGCCGAAGATATTCCGGCCGGAGCGAAGATTACCCGAGAAATGCTCAAAAGCAAACGTCCGGGAACAGGAATTAGGTCCAAAGATTATCACTCGATTTTGGGGAAAATTGTTAAACACAACATCGCCAAGGATAAAATATTACTGTTAACTGATTTAGAATGAGAAAAATTTGCGCAATCACGGCAAACCGGGCGGATTTCAGCCGGATGGAAACCGCGCTGCGGGAAATAAAAAAGCATAAAGATCTCGAGCTGCAGCTGGTCGTCATGGGATCTCACCTTTTGTACGATACCGGCAACACGATCGAAGAGATCAGGCAAAAGGGGTTTGGTGTTGACCGGACTATTTATATGGAAGTGAGCGGCAGCAATCCTTCGACAATGAGCAAATCAGTGGGGCTCGCGATTATCGAACTCTCCTCGGTCTTGGATAATTTAAAACCTGATCTGGTTTTGGTTCCAGTGGATCGTTTTGAGTCCCTCGCCATGGGGGTGGCGGCGTCTCTGATGAATTTGCCTATCGCACACATTCAGGGCGGCGAGATTACTGGCACGATCGATGAGAGCATTAGGCATGCTCTAACCAAGTTGTCGCATATTCATTTTCCGGCCACTGAACTCTCCCGTCAGCGAATTATCCGGATGGGGGAGCCGGAAGACCTGGTGTTCAATGTCGGGTGTCCGGGGACTGATTTATTGCTTGAGGCGCCGGTTTTGAACGCCAAGCAGACGATTGAGTTGCTTAACCAGGATCTTGCCAATCCGCTCGATCCCGAGAGACCTTTTATATTGATGGTGCAGCATCCAGTGACAACGGAGTTTGGAAGTGCCACTAAAGAGATTACGGAATCAATGGAGGCCATGTCCGAGTTTGAAGAGCAGATCATTATTCTCTGGCCGAATATTGACGCGGGAGCGGATGAATTGTCCAGGGTCCTGCGAAAATATACAATTTTTGCGAAAAACGGAAAAGGAATGAGGATTTTTAAACATTGGCCGACCGAAACTTTCGCCAATATCATGCGTAATGCGGTCTGCCAGGTAGGAAATTCCTCGAGCGGGATCAGGGAATCGTGTTATTTCGGCACCCCGGTAGTGAATGTTGGCTCGCGCCAACAGGATCGGGAAAGGGGGAAAAACGTGATGGATGTAGGGTATGATCGTCGCGAGATCGCCGCGGCTGTCCGCCAGCAAATCAAACACGGGAAGTATAAGATGGAGGCAATATATGGCGATGGCACAGCCGGGAGACAAATTGCCG
This sequence comes from bacterium, assembly GCA_030700065.1. Taxonomy (GTDB): domain Bacteria; phylum Patescibacteriota; class Doudnabacteria; order UBA920; family 2-01-FULL-46-14; genus JAUYKH01. The sequence continues at coordinate 39,487 of JAUYKH010000041.1, forward strand.
ATATTTTGGCATCCATAAAAATTCCAAGCGTACAAAAGAGGATCAGATACTAGATATGTCTAAAAGCAAGGGTCCGGATTTTTTGATAGTCGGGTTGGAAAGAAGCGGAACAAGCTGGGTTTCGGCCCTGCTGAATAGTCATCCGGAGATTGCCTGCATCCCCCCGATGCCGTTTCGCAAGGAGTCGGGAGAATTTAGAGAAATCGGGGAGATTCATTTGTTTAATACGCTCGCGAGTCTAGAAGTTGGAACAACAGACAAATTTACACGGCCGGTCGCCAACTACAAAACGACTGATATCAAAATATTCGCAGATTTTGCTGACCTGGAAGGAAAAATTCCCAAAGAGGAGCTGTATAATACATTTATTGAGCGGTACAACGAGCTTTGCGAATCTTATCGGAAAGGCAAGAAACTTGTGGGAGAGTCTACGCCGGCCTATGTCTTTCACCTTAATTTTATTGACCGATTTTATCCCGGGATTAAAAAACTTTGCATCATCCGCGATCCCAAAGACAAAGTCGTCTCCTGGCATTTCAATCTTGTGAGAAAAGGGCGGAAACAGGAAGACGAAAAAATTTCCGATGAATTTATCAAGGAATATTGCGAGACGAGGATTGCCAAAGAATATCAGGCCTTGCTGGATTACCAGGGGCAGATTCACTGTTTTACTTACGAAGCCCTGACACACAACCCCCGCAAGGTTGTATCGGGAGTTTTGCGGCACCTTGAAGTAAATGACGACATTGCGCTTACTGACCAAATGGTCAAAGAAGCATCGTTTGAAAATTTAACCGCAAAGGACAGCGGAAGGGGTAGACAGCAAGGCGAGCAATCTCTAAAAAGTCATTTCCGCAAAGGCATTATTGGAGACTGGAAAACCCATCTAACCAATACCCAGATCCATTATATCGAGGGCGAGACCCTACAACTTCGGAAAGAGGTCTTCGAAAAGTACCGCGTCGATCCAATCGAATAATTAACCCGAATTCATGTCGAAATTTTTATTTGAGTTTGAAATGCTCGAGGCTTGTCCGGTTTGCGAAAGCCGGGTGATGGTTCCCAATGGCCGCATCAGCTGGCTGGAGAACGATTTTTGGTATGTGGTCTGTCCCGGATGCGGGCTCAAATATATGAATCCTCGGCCCACAACGCAGTCTTACCGCGATTTTTATCGGGATTATTTCTGGCAGCAAAAAATTCGAAATGCCGGTTTCCGCGAAGCTGGCCAGACTTGGCAGGGGAAGCCGCAGGAATGGCACAACGAGGAGCCGTGGAAACCTGAAGATGGGAGAAAAATTTTTATGGACAAATTCAGGAAGGTAAGAGTAGATGCCATTTCTGGCGTTCTGCAAAAATGTATTAATTTGGGGAAGGACTCCCTGATTCTTGAGGTGGGATGTGGTTTCCCGGCGACCCTGGAAGCACTGCGCGACAAATACGATGCGCAGGTTTATGCTATTGAGCCGTCGGAAGATGCAAGGCAGATAATCGGAGAAAAAAATATCGAGCTTCTAGGATCTTACGCCGAAGAGCTCCGGGACTTGGCCGCAGGGGACTTACGGTTTGACGCGATCATCTTTTCTCATGTTCTTGAAAACGCCACTGATCCCTTGCAGGTTATTCGGTGGGCAAATTCATGCCTTTCCGCCAATGGCGTCATTTATATTCAAACTCCAAATTTGCTAGTATTTGATCAGATGAATCCTTATCATCCTTTCATTTTCTCCAGAAATTCGCTCCGAGTACTCATAGAGAAAGCCGGTCTTGTTTACGAACCCGTTTCACAGCCAATAGACAAAATGTTGACCGTAATATGTTCTAAAAAACGACAATCCAATTGGCGTATCAATCCGGATGGAAAATAGGTTATCCACAAGGCCTAAATTGACATATTAAAAAAAATATCATAAACTAATGCTGGATGTTTTTCCATCTATATTTGAAACCAAAATTTGAAAAAATAATTAAAGTTTTATTAAACAAAATATGCATAATGCAAGGCAAGTTTTACAAGGTTACTTCGGTCCAAAATATCCCATTGCTGTCGGCGTTTTGACAGCTTTAATTTTGTCCCCGTTGATTGTGATTTTTATTAGCGCGGCCGTGGCCGTTACCACTGTCAGCACGGACGTCGTAACCGGCGGAAATCTCCAGGCCTCCTCCACCCTTTTGGTTACTGGTGATGTTTTAACTTATGGCAATAGCACTTTTGGCAATGCCGCCACAGATATCAATCTATTTACCGGTACGCTTCAGGCCACCACAACCGCTTTGTTTACCGCCGGGATTACGACCTATGGAAATTCAATTTTTGGAGACACCAATGCCGACACAAATACGTTCGCCGGCAACATCACTTTGGAAAATTCGGAGACACTCGGCAACGCGACGAATAACAATATTTTCTTGGGTGCCAATACCATTTCGCTCGCCACCACGACTGCGACAACCACTGGATCAGTGTGGGTTTCAGCGAAAGGCGGCATTACCACGACGACCTTGCAGGTTAACGGGAATATTGAGGGCAATGCAGGCGGCGCTACAAGGGGGAGCTGTCTTCAACTTTGGCAGGAGGATGTGATTTACCGCATCTATGTTGTTGAAGCGAATGCGCTTATGGTTGAGGCCGGAACCTGTCAGTAGTCCTCGATTCAGCACGATTAAATTAGCGAAAGCAGATGCTGAAACAAAAAGTTTTTTTAGGGAAAGTCGCTTTAGCAATTTTGATTGTTTGGGGTGCTTTTTTTTCAAGCACGCCGAATGTCGCGGCAGTAGAATCAGATGTGCTGTTTGATACAGATACACCGATTGCTCTGACCCTCGAAGGGAGAACCAGGACATTTCTGGTGGGGGACGGCTCGAGGGCGGTAAGTATTCAGGTTGGCGCCAGCAGTATTACTGTCATAGTGGGAACTGCCGGAGAGGGTGAAGACAGTGATACTTTTACCCTGCAGAACAACGCTTCTACGCCGGCGATGAATTTCTTGATCAACAGCGCGTATGATCCAGTGACTACTTGCAGTGGGGGTTTTGGTTCAGTAAGCCTATCCAATACGGCCACCACCACCTATATTATTGCTCCCCAGCCAGACAATCTTTGCGAGACTGGCGCCAGCGGCTCGAGTTCTGGAGGAGGCGGTGGTGGGGGCGGTGGTGTGACCACTCCGACCACCCCGACGGTTCCCGCGGAAACTCCCTCTGTGACGGCTCCAGTTGCCGGAGCTCATCCGAACGGCACTTTGATTTTGGATAACGGTACAATTTACCTCGTGGTTGAGGGCAAAAAGCGCGGGTTTCGGAACCCCGAAGAGTATTTTTCGCACGGTTATAAATTTGCCCAAGCGGTCGCGGCCAATGATGCCGATCGCAGCTTGTCGGACAGTGACGAGCCGATTGAAAAGGCTCTTGACGGCACGCTGGCGCTGGATAAGACCGACAACCGGACGATTTATATGATTGCCGGCGGACAGAAGCGCGGGTTCACCTCTGCCGAGGTTTTTCACGCCTTAGGCTACCAGTTTAACCAGGCCGTGCCGATTGATCTGGGCGATTATCCGGCTGGCGATCCTATAACTGGCGAATCCACCACCCATCCCAACGGCGCTCTGCTTTTGGACAAAAATGACGGCCGCACTGTTTGGTGGGTCCTAAACGGTCAGCGCCAAGGATTTCAGTCGGCCGAGGTATTCTTCACCTATGGATTCTCGTTTGGCAAAATTGTCCCTGCCACTGATGCGGATATGGCTTTGGCAGAAGGCGCTTTGGTTAAATTCCGCGACGGCACCATCGTGGCCGACGGCAGCGATTATTATCTTATTTCCGAAGGGAAAAAACGGAAGTTCGTGAATCTTGAGGCAATGCAAAACTTGGGCTATCAGATGACGAATGCGATTGCGGCATCGCTTGGCGCTTACAAGGTTGGCGACGATATCAACTAAAATAATTATTTTTTTCGCTATCTAAAATTTTCCCGCTTATGAGCGGGGAAATTTTATTTGATATATAATGAACGAGATGATCACAGCTTTTGAAACAAATATTGGGTACAAATTTCTACGCGTGATTTTATACGCGCTCCTTTTGACGCCTTTATGGATTTGGAGCGGTTTTTTGTTTCCTTTTATTACGACCAAAGCTTTATACTTCCGCCTGTTGGTGGAACTGGCGCTAATAATTTATATTCCACTCGCCTTGAAATATCCCCAGCTTAGGCCACGCTGGAATTGGCTCACCGGCAGCGTTTGGATTTATATAGGCGCAATTTTTTTTACCAGCCTTGTTGGGCTTGATTTCAATCATAGTTTTTGGGGGACAGTCGAGCGCGGTGAAGGCATTATCACGCTGCTTCACTTTGCCGCCTATTTTACGATTCTGCCCACGGTTTTTCGGACCACCACCGATTGGTATCGTTATCTATTTTCTGCTGTGCTGGTCACACTGGCCGTGGCCGTCTATGGGCTGGCTCAATTGCTGAATCTTCCCTTTACCGTTGAAACTGGAGGGGGGACGAGAATTTCCGGCACCATCGGCAACGCCGCTTTTTTTGCCGCTTTTCTTGTTTTTGGCATCTTTCTGTCGCTTTATTTGCTCAAACTGACCCCGTCGGGCGGCAAACGGTTGTTTTTGAAGTCAATATTCGTTTTCGAGTTAATTATGCTTTTTCAGTCGCAAACTCGGGGAGCCCTGGTGGGCATAGCAGTGGCTTTTGTTCTATACTTCGCTGTCAATTTTTTCCTTATCCATGGTAAGCGAGCGAGAATTATTCACGCCAGTCTGTTGGCCCTGCTGATTTTAGGCTCTGTTTTGATCTATACAAATCGAGGTAGCGAATGGGTAAAGGGAAATGCTACTTTGCGCCGCATGGCAACTATTTCTTTAAGCGATGTTACCACCCAGTCTCGCCTGGACACCTGGAGCGCGTCCTGGAAAGGGTGGAAAGAGAGATTTTGGGGCGGGTATGGCTACGAGAATTACGATATAGCTTTCAACAAACATTTTCCGGCTAGAATTTTCAAGGATCAAGGCAGCCAAATTTGGTTTGACCGGGCGCATAACGTCGTCCTGGATATCGGCGTTACTTCAGGAATTTTCGGACTCCTGGCCTATTTGGGGATTTTTGGCGTGGCCGTCGCGGGCCTTTATCGCCTTTTTCGATTAAAGGCGGAAGAAGTGAAACCCCAGCAGAGCGTAATTTTAGCCCTTCTGCTTCTGGCTTACTTTCTGCAAAATTTATTTCTATTCGATACCCACGCCACTTATCTAATGTTTTTTGTCGCGCTGGCACACGTCGTATTTTTACAGGAAAAATATTTTTTTGCTGAAGATACGCGAATAATTCCAGCAGACAACCGCCGGTTTGTGGTCGCGGCCGGGTCTATCTTTGGCTTAGCCATACTTGTCGGAGCATATTTCATCAATCTAAAACCCGCAATGGCGAATATTGCCTCAATCAAGGCCATCACCGCCTCAAGGACCGGCAATTTCGAGCAGGCGAAAGTGTTATTCGAGCAATCACTTTCTTACGGCACATATATGGACCAGGAGATCAGAGAGAGGCTGGTTGATTATCTGCAAATAACCATTGGCTCGAACAGATCTCAAGAAGAAAAACAAGAAATTTATCAGTTCGTTTTGCAGGAGCTCAAAAAAAGCATTGAGGAGTCGCCGCACGACGCCAAAAATTATCTATATTTGATCACTGTTTTAAACCGTTACTCTTCGCAGGTGCCCGCCAATTATGATCGGGTGATGGCGTTGGGTGAAAAAGCCCTTGAGCTTTCGCCGACCCGCCCGCAAATTTATTTTGAATTAGGATGGTCGTCATTGGCCCAGCATTATTATGATACGGGACTGGGATATTTCCTTACTGCGATTGACCTAAATCCCTATCCAAAGGAGTCACATTTGAATTTTATAACCGCTGCAATTATTGCCGGCCGCGAGGATCTGGCCGAACAACAAAAAGAAGTTTTAACCCAAAAAATCGGATACCCGTTGACTGCTGTTGATTATGATGCAATTGGTAAAGCCTACATTGCAGCGAAAAATTACACAAAAGCCGCCGAGAGCTACGGCGAAGCTACGGCTCTGGATCCTGCGAATTTTGAATATTTGGTGAGGTTGGCTGCCATTTACGGCGAGCTATGCGAACAAGAAAAAGCCGCTTCCGCGGTCTACAAGGCCATTGATTTGAACCAATCTTTCATCAAGGAGGGGAGAAATTTCTTGACCCAGGTCGAAAACAAATGCGACAAGCAGTAGGAGTCACTGCCCCTTGCCGGAGAGAATGATGTTGATGGTTTTTAGTATTATGCCGATGTCCAGGGCGAAGGAACGGTTCTTGACGTAAAATAAATCATACTGCAATTTTTTAAAAGCGTCTTTGGCTGACGCGCCGTACTGGAAATTGATCTGGGCCCAACCGGTGAGACCCGGTTTGACCAAATGCCGCTCGTTGTAGAAGGGGATGATTGTAAGCAAATCCTTCACTAATTCCGGCCGCTCGGGTCGAGGTCCCACAAGCGTCATCTCGCCCCGCAGAATATTCCAAAATTGAGGAATTTCATCAAGCCGCATCTTCCGCAGCATTCGCCCGATTTTTGTTACCCGGGGATCATTATTGGTTGCCCACTGCGGTTTTCCGTCTTTTTCCGCGTCTGCGATCATGCTCCGAAATTTTATGGCCACAAATCGGCGACTAAGGTGGCCGGTTCGCAGCTGTTTGAAAAAAATCCCCCCCCCATCATTAAATTTGATCAGTAGAACAATCAGGGGGAACAACGGCAGAGAAGCAACCAGCGCGAGAGACGCAAACAATATGTCAAACAATCTTTTGAAAAATTCATAGACGTCTTTTTCGCTTTCAACCAGATTTTCCAGAAACCAAATATGGCCGATGGTGGTAACAGGGATTTTGCCGGTTAATTTTTCATAAAAAGCAGGCAAGTCACGGAACTCGAGCCGAAGCGAGAGGCTTTCGTACAGCTGTTCCACGAATTTTGGAGCGGATCGCGGGTCCAGGGCCGTGACTACTGTACCGATATGGTGTTCCCGCAGAAGTTTTTTTAGATCGCCGAAGCCGTTGTAGATGATAATGCCGGGAAAATCATTTTGATCCAGGTAGCCGTCGTGTATTATCGCGGCAATTCGGTAGCCAAGCTGCGGTTTTTGGTTGATTTCATTGATCAGCTCTTTGGCCTCATCGTTTATCCCCAAAACCAAAACCTTGCGCAGGTGGGTCGGCCGCGAAACAAAACCGTTGTACCAATAGCGCCACAAGGAGAACAGCACGGTATAAACCGCGATGAAAACAAAAAAGACGGTTTGCGGCTTGATGTCGAAAAGTTTGTCGGTGAGCAGGTAAAAATAGGCGGTTGCCAAACCATAGTTGATCAGCAGCACCGCGATGATTCGGTTGTAAAAACCAATGTCATTGCGACTCGTTACGATGTCATAAAGCCCGCTGATATAAAAAACCAGAAGCCAAACAGCAAACAAGACAGTAAACGGCGAGAGGTTTTGGAGCCAATTGTCTCGACTGGGCAATTCCCAATAGCGGATGAGCAGGGTCAGCCATAACGCGGAAAACAGCAGCAAGATATCCCCCGCGACGAGCATTATTTTTTTGAACCGATTAGGCATTATGCAGGGGATTATAGCAAAAATCCGGCATATTGCATAGATTTTGGAATTTGAAAAAAAGTCCAAAAAATGATATAATATTAATAATCCGAATCCACTAATGTATCCGAATGCCCCTAATGATTCGGAGCATTAGGATGGATTCGTAGATTGGGATTATATAATAGAAACAAAACTAAAATGGCGTTGGCATCAACAGATCTGAAAAAAATATTGGTCGACCAAAAAGTTATTCAAGCGGAGGATTTTGAAAAATTGGAAAAAGAGGCGAAGGATAAGAAACAAACCGTCGCCAATTATTTGGTGTTCCGCAAAATCATCCCCGAGGATCGCCTGGCCAAATTGGTGAGTGATTTTTTGGATGTCCCGGCGATTGATCTCACAAGCTCGGAAATTCCCCAAGACGTGCTCAAGGTCATTCCCGAGCCGATTGCCCGCCGTCATCAGGTCGTGGCTTTCAAGAAGAAAGGCAACGAACTCGATTTGGCGATGACTGACCCGGAGGATTTGCAGACGAGAGAATTCGTGAAAAAGAAAACCGGATTTGTCATCAAGCCCTTTTTGGCGACCAAAACCAGTATGGATTACGCGTTGTCGCAATACCACGGCAATTTGAAGGCGGAATTTGAGAATATCCTGACATCCAAAAAAGAAGGCAAGGGAGGCAGCGTCAAGACTGGGGAAACCGAAGGGGCGGATCTGGCAAAAATGGCGGAAGAGATCCCTGTCGTCAGAGTGGTTGACACACTCTTGGAGTACTCGATTTTTGAGGGGGCGTCGGATATTCATATCGAACCGCAGGAAAAAGAGGTGATGGTCCGTTATCGCATTGATGGAATATTACACGACGCAATGACTCTGCCGAAGGTCATTCAACTCGCGGTCGTGGCGAGGATCAAAGTGCTTTCCAATTTGAAAATTGACGAACACCGCCTGCCCCAGGACGGCAGATTCAAACTGCAGACCGATGAGTATAACATTTCGTTTCGCGTCTCAACTATTCCGATCTTCGACGGAGAGAAGGTGGTGTTGCGGCTCCTGGACGAGGGGGCAAAGGCCCTGACATTCGAAGAACTCGGGTTTGCCCGGACTTCCCTTGAGGTAATCAAAAGGAATTTGGGCCGCCCCCACGGAATGACTCTCATTACTGGTCCGACCGGCTCTGGAAAATCAACAACCTTGTACACGATATTGACGAAGTTAAACGTCAAAGGTGTCAATATCAGCACGATCGAGGACCCGATTGAATATCGTATTCCGTTCATAAACCAAATGCAGGTGAACCCCAAAATCGGACTTACTTTCGCGGTCGGTCTTCGCGCGCTTTTGCGGCAGGACCCGAATATTATAATGATCGGTGAAATTCGGGATTTAGAGACATCGGAGGAAGCCATCCATGCGGCAATGACCGGGCACATTGTGCTCTCCACATTGCATACGAACAATGCGGCCGGTGCCATTCCCCGCCTGCTGGACATGGGGGTGGAACCTTACCTGATCGCTTCCACTCTGAATACCGTCATCGGCCAGCGTTTGGTCAGGAAGATTTGTGAGCATTGCAAAAAGTCAGTTTTGCTTTCCGAAAAAGAGGCGAAGAGTTTGTCGCAGGATTTTGACCTGGAAAATCTTTTGGAAGTGATGAAGCGGGAACAGGTTTTGGACAAGAAGCTCAAGCATATTGAAGACGTGGAATTTTTTGAGGGGGAAGGCTGCGAGAAATGCGGCCGCACGGGGTATAAAGGCCGGATGGGCATCTATGAGACTTTGGATATTACTGAAAATATCGCGAAATTGATCATGGGCAGGATGACCACCGCTCAAATACAGGGGCAGGGCGTCAATGAAGGAATGGTGTTGATGTGGCAGGACGGGTTTATCAAGGCTCATACCGGACTGACTACGATTTCCGAAGTTTTAAGAGTCAGCAAGGAGTAACTACATTCCAGAATTTACTTACACCGCAAAAGACAGGGATGGGAAAACAGTAACCGATACGATTCAATCGGCTTCACGAGAATTATTGGGCCAAACTTTGAGAACCCAGGGACTTTTACCGACTTCTATTCGGGAAAAAGGGACTCGCGTGTCCCCCATCAGTTTTTTGAAGAATTTTTTAGGACACGTCTCCCTGCTGGAAAAATTAACTTTCATAAACAATTTGGCCGTGACAATAAGGGCGGGGTTGCCCGTATCGAAAGCGCTCAATGTATTGACCAAGCAGATGCCGAACCATTATTTTCGAAAGATCATCGGGGAGATTGCGCATAATGTGGAGGAAGGCAAGACACTTTCGGAAAGCATGGCTCCTTACAAAAATGTCTTTACTCCGATAGTGGTGAATATGGTCAAGGTGGGGGAGGAAAGCGGCGAGTTGGATAAAACGCTCGAGTATCTCGGCAAACAGGTGGCCAGGGATTACAACCTCATCCGGAGGACGAGAAGCGCCTTGATTTATCCCGCGGTAGTTGGAGTTGCGCTTGTTGTCATCGGCTACATTATGTTTGCCTTTGTCTTGCCGAAATTGACCGCCACTTTTAAGGCGTTTGACACTGATTTACCCTTTTTGACAGTGACCATCATCAAGATAGTGGATATTGTTTCGCATTATTCAATTTTGATTTTGGTAATGGCGGTAGGGGCGGTTTTTGCGTTTTTGTACTGGCGCAAAACTTCGAACGGGCGTATTATACTGCACCGCATCGTCTTTGCCATCCCAATCGTTAGGATATTGGTCAAGAAAATAAATATGGCGCGTTTTACTATCATCTTCAGCGGCCTGATGCGTTCGGGAATGCCAATCGTGGAAGCCCTTCGCATCACCGCGAATACCATGACCAATTTGTACTACCAGAGAGCCTTGTCTGACGTATCCGAAAAAGTGAAGGTCGGGGTGGATCTCGTCGTTGCTTTGGAAAAATACCCGAAACTATTCACGCCGATGGTTACCGAGATGATTCAGGTCGGAGAGGAGTCCGGCACTATGGAAAAAGTCCTGGGAGAAGTCGCCAACTTTTATGAAGCGGACATTGATGATACCATGAAAAATTTATCATCGATTGTTGAGCCGGTTTTGGTCATGGTTATCGGCGCGGTCGTGGGAGTCCTGGCCGTCGGACTTATCTTGCCGATTTATAGCATTGGGCAGAACATATGAAAAAAAACGGGTTCACAATCATCGAGACAACGATTGCCTTGCTTCTGGTCATGGTGACTATAACTATCTTTGGGGTCGCACTATCGAGTTTGCCTTTAACGAGAACTGCGCGCAATCAGAACATTGCCTATCACATCGCGGTAAAAAAAATGGAAGAGCTCCGGGATACGCAATTTGCGTCTCTGCCCGCAAACTCGACCTTTGCGGACCCCGGACTTGCCAATTTAAGTAACCCCTCCGCAGACTTTACTATTGAAGACTACGCGGGAAGCAGTCAGATAAAGACAGCGACTGTGACGGTGCAGTGGCAGGAAGAAAGCCATACCCGTGAGGTTGTTTTGGAAACATTGATGAGCGATCATGGCTTGAATAGACCATGAAGGAGGGGGTTTACCCAGCACCACTTTTGTATATTATGTTTATTTTTTATAAAAAAAGAATAGGATTATTTATAAAAAGTGGTGTTGGGTTTACGTTGGCGGAGATCCTGGTCGTGATTGCGCTTTTAGTCATTCTGATCACAATCGGCGTGCAAATTTTTCTTTATAATAACCGGTTCTACGAAAATCAGGCCGGAGAGATATTTTCAATCACCGCGACCCGCGAAACGGCGGACCGAATAAATGAGTACGCTCGCGCGGCCGTGGCTTTGGAAAACACACATCTCTACGGTTCAACAACCTACGCGACGGACGCGCAAACCGTGATCTTCAGAATTCCCGGAATAGACGCGGCCGGCCAGACAATCAGCGGAGTTTATGACTACGCGATTATGGGACCCAACCCTTCCGATACAAAGCGCTTGGAATTGATCGTTGATTCGCCTGATCCGGCGAGCGTGCGCGAGCCGCGCCTCCTACTTCTGACCGACAAGCTGACGAGCATTGCTTTTACTTATGACAATGCCGACCCCGCCCTGGTAAGAAAAGTGGATTACGAGATTATCGTTACGCACACGGGCCGAACCCCGGCTTCGGAGCAGATTTTCGGGTCGGCAACTTTAAGAAATAAATAATAATATGAAACAAAAAAATCAAACCGGCCAAGCCTTAATCATTTCCGTATTGTTTTTGGTAGTCGTGCTGGTATTGGTCAGCAGTTTGCTGGATTTCGTGGGGTTGAACGTTCGCGGCACAAGAGGCGCGGTGGCAAGAGAGCAGGCGCTGCAGCTCGCCGAGGCCGGGATTGACAAGGCCGTCTGGCAGCTCAACCAGACAGCCGGGAGCTATATTGGGGAAACCGGCACGGCCCTGTCAACCGGAGTATTTGATGTCAATGTCGCGACCATCTCCGCTGTTTTGAGGGAGATCACCGCGACTGGCTACGTTCCGGATAAAATCAATACGATCGCAACCAAACAAATCAAGGTTCGGGCCACAATCGAAACCACGGGGGCAAGTTTTTTCTACGGGATTCAGGTAGGCGAGGGTGGCTTGGTGATGGGCAACAACACTTTTGTTGATGGAAACGTGTACAGCAACGGCATCATTGACGGCGATAGCGGCGCGATTATCACGGGCGACGCTTTTTCTGCCGGCCCTTTGGGGCGCATTTTTGACCGATTACAAGTAAGCGGTCATGCCCATGCCAACCGGATTGATACAAATGTGACCATAGGAGGCAACGCTTATGGGCAAACCATGAACCAGGTTACTGTTGCCGGGAATGTCTATACCAACTCGATGAGCAATTGCAGCGTCGATGGGGACGCTTTTTACACCACGCGTGTCTCCTGCACTGTTGGAGGGACTTCGAACACGCCATATTTGGGAGCGGCGGATCCGCCGATGGAGACCATGCCTCTCTCTGATGAGCAGATCGCGGAGTGGAAATCGCAGGCCGAGGCGGGCGGGACGATTATTGGGGATCTGAATGTGCTGAATGGTTCTCAACAAAATTTGGGGCCCAAGAAAATTACTGGAAATATGCTTGTCGATAATAATGCGCGGTTGACAATCACCGGGAAAATCTGGGTTCAGGGCAATATCATATTTTCCAATAACGCGATTATTGAGCTTCATCCATCCTACGGCGACTTGAGCGAGGCCATTATTGCCGATGGTTTGGCAGACGTGGTAAATAACGTGGTGTTCCAGAGGGCCGGGCCGGCGAGTTATATCTTGATGGTCACAACTTCAGCCGATCTGAACGCTTTCGATATCAACAACAATGCCGACACGCTTATTGCGTACGCCGCGAATGGCGGAATTAATATCGCCAATAACGCCAACTTGCGCGAAGTGACGGGTTGGCGAGTGAATTTGGCGAATAATGCGTCAATCACTTACGAAACCGGACTGGCCAGCCTTTTATTCTCGTCCGGGCCAGGCGCGTCATGGACTATTCTGCGCGGGACATGGCGCGAATGAATTTTTTGAACTGGTTGCCGCGGTCAGCGTAGTCTCTGAACATCCCGAAACTCGCCGAGGCCGGGGAGAGCAGACAAATTTTGCCCCGCGGGGTCACTTTGAACGCAATCGCGACCGCCTTTTTCATGGATGAGACGGCATATTTTTTTGTTTTCAACTTCGTTTTCTTGTCCAAAGCATTCCATATCTTATCGCCAGTGGCAGGAAATAGAACAAGTGACCGAAGCTGCGATGTTTTAATACGAGATGCAAGCTTCGCAAAAGACAGCCCTCGGTCAAATCCGCCGGCAATAAGTGTTGATACATCATCACCCAAAACGTCCAGCGCGCGAATTGTCGCCACAGGGACAGTGGCCAGCGAATCATTGTAAAATTTAATTCCTCGAAATCTGCCGACGTATTCGAGCCGGTGCGGAAGGGTTTTAAATTTCCTGATAGCCTCCAAAGACAGCCGCGGGGCGATTTTGAAAAGTTTCGCTACCGCCATCGCGGCGGCCACGGCTTCGGGCGGAATGAGTTTGGGAAGATATTGAGCTTTGGACTCAATGACCCGAACTTTTTTGCTGCGGCTTTTCGAAGCAATTTGCGCCGGAATTTTATTTTTGGGATTAAAAACAACCGCATCGTCGCTGTTTTGGTGTTGGATAATCCTGCTTTTCGCCCAGGCGTATTTCGCAAAGCTCCCGTGATGGTCCAGATGTTCGGGAACAATATTCAGTATCACGGCCACGTGCGGGCTGTATCTGATATCCTCCAATTGCTGGCTTGAAAGTTCCATCACAAACAGGGTTTGATCGGTCGCACCCTCTAGATAATCAAGCGCGGGTTTGCCAATATTGCCGACCAATCTAACGTCTCGATATTTTTGCTTCAAGATCGAGTAGATGAGCGAGGACGTCGTGCTTTTGCCTTTGGTTCCGGTGATGCCGATAATTTTCCCAGGCGCGTTTGCGAAAAATAGATTCGTGGCCGTGGTCACGTCTTTGCCGCGCAGTTGCGGCAAGCCAGGCTTGATTCCAGGCGAGCGGATAATCATATCGTAGTTCGCAATGGAATCAAGGTAATTCTTGTTTATTTTTTTATCAGCAATGCCCATTGTGAGGTGCGGATAGTGTTTTTTCAAATACTTGAGGGTGCTTTGTCCCTCGCGGCCAAAACCCAGGATTAAAATCGAGGGACGCGCAACGGCTCGAAGTCTGCGTTCATATTCCGCCGGCAGGAAATGATTTTTATTCCAGGAGCCCAGAACTTTATTATTTATATCCTTGTGTTTAACGAGTTCAAGTGCGAGCCTTATCTCTTCTCTCGTTGCCACGCACTCGAACGGCTTAATACCAGTTCCTGTCATTTGACGAATATATTTTTTTATTTGAGCGTTTCGGAGGAGATCACTGCCAAAGATTTCTATCATCTTTGATTTCGGCAAAAACGGCGCCAAAAGAAGATAAGATGACGCGCATTTGGCGCAGTGACCGCACCAGGTATTGGTTTTTTGTCCGACATTGCAACTGCGAAACGCGAGGCGATGCCTTGTAAAGTGCGAAAAAAGCTGGCTGATTTGTATTTCATAAAGCGGCCGCAAGAAACTGAAGTAATATATATTAAAATATTTATTTAAATAAGTATTAGAATATTCGCGAAACAGCTTTTCAAACGCAAAAGATTTGGAATACTGATGATTGATTTTTTTGCCTTTGTAAACGACGTTTTCCTCATCGGCGCTTCGTTCATTGGAAGCAATAACGTTTTTGTAGCCGTGAATCGCGGCGGCCAGAGCTCCCAAGAAAGCCAGGTACGCGGAAAAAGGCGTATGGCCGTTGAGGTAGCCGGACTTATTGAGTTTGAGCAACTTGGAATCAATTGTCCTTTTAACATTGATAATGTTTTTATACCCGGCAATGCGAGCGTTTTCAATGGCGGGCTTCACGTTCCCCAAGACCATCACAGCTTGGCGTTTGTTGAGACCTTTTAGAATTTCTAATGTTACAGCCGAATCTTTTCCTCCGCCGGCCAAGATAAGATCGCCTTCGGCGATCTTAGAATGTAGAATATGGAATGTAGAATGTTGGGAAGAAACAATGCGGACGAAATCGGGTGTAGTGAAGTCTATTTTATTCTGATAGAAAAATTCACCCAGGCCGTTTAATAGGAGGTTTTTCCACCAGGTGATCTGCGCGTTGTTTAATTTTCCAGCCTTGATAACAATCTCCCTCGGACACGCCGCTTTCCAGTAACTGATTAGTTCAATTAACCCAAGATTAAATACCAAGTTTCTAATTGAACTTGTCATCCCCGACCCGGTCGGGGATCCACTTGTCGGTATTACAATTTCCGGCCGAAAAACAATATCCGGTTCAAGCACAAACCGGAATTTAATATGTAGGTTGCGACCCAGTTGGCGGATATCGAAAGATTCGTAAACCAACCGCGGATGTTTCTTGCGAAGCTCGGAGAGCGTCATAATAATTATGATTTTACCATAAAAATTGTTATTCCGCACTTGGGCGAATGATTTGTTTTTGTTATAATGCCTAAAGGGATTGGTGCTTTTGGCCCTCGTGGTGAAATGGATATCACAACAGGCTTCGGACCTGTGGGTGGGGGTTCGATTCCCTCCGAGGGCATTGATAATATGTTAGAGGAAAAAGACAAAATTTACGGGGCGGAGGACTTGGCGAAGTTTTTCGGCGTTACCCAAAAAACCATTTGGGAATGGTGCAAAAAAGGCAAATTGCCCGCGTTTAAGATCGGCAAGGAATGGAAGGTCAGGGTGAGCGATCTGAATAAGACGATCACCGGGAAAATAAGTGCGCATAAAGAAAAAGGGACCCCGTTGTTTTAATGTTCAATTCTCAATTTACAATTTTCAATGAATTTTCAATGTTACAATTATTTAATGTTTGAAAATTGGTAATTGGAAATTATTATGTCTGTTTACTTCTTCTATGGGCAAGACACGTTCAGTCTTCTCGAGGAGCTCAAGGAATTCAAAGACAAATGGCGTGTTGATCACCCCAATGCCGGCATGGAAGAACTGCGCGTGGAAAGCAATTCGTCTGATCAGGAATTGCGCATGCGGCTTCGGGAACATCTGGAAAACCAGGGGCTTTTCGCGAACGAAAAGCTGATTATTATCCATGATTGCATAGATCGCCTAAGCAAACTTTCATCTACCGAAAGGTATATTTTGGACGTGTTGAACAATCCGCCTCGTTCTACGGCGCTCATTTTTGTCGAAACCGAGGGGGTCGACAAGAGGCGAACCGCATTCAAGAAACTGAAAAAGGCGGCAACCGTCAGGGAGTTTGCGCCTCTGGCAAGGGCGAATTTGGAAACCTGGATAAAAAACAGACTGGAAAAACAGCGCGTGAAAATGGAAAAGTCGGCCATCGCCAAATTTTTGGATTTGCTTCAGACCGATGATGAAGAAGAAATTTATAATCTTTGGCAGATCGTTTCAGAGCTTGAAAAGCTGATACTGTATTCGGGCGGGAAAAATATTGCCGAAGGTGACGTGACAAAATTGGTCGCTCCGAATATTTCCCAAAATGTTTTCGCGCTTACCAATCTCTTCGCGGAAGGGGATTCCGCTCAAGCGATCGCGCTTTTGGATGATCTGGTGGGGCGCGGCCAAATCGCCGAAGAGCGCAACCAATCCATTGCCATTGTCGGGGCGCTGGCTTCGCAAATTCGTTCCCTGCTTCTGGTGAAGGACCTGGAAGATCAGGGCCCTGCGGAAATTGCAAAAATATTGGACTGGAAAGAGGGGAGGGTGTGGATCAATCTCAAGCTGGCGAAAAAATTTACGAAGGCCATCCTGGTTAAATCCCTTGAGGATTTGCGCGCGATTGATTTCCGGCTTAAAACGTCCGAGGAGCCCCCGAAACTTTTATTAAGTCTGTTTATTCAAAAAGTGAGTTCGACGACCCGAGCGGATAAGGCATTCTTGCCGGCCTTAAAAATTTGAGGTATATTTAAGGCAAGATATTTAATTTATTACCATGAAAAATATATTGATTGCGGCGGGAATAATTTTGGCAGTCGGGCTGGGCGTTTGGTATTACGGCAACCGCGCGGAGGATACGGTTCCCAATGAAGACATGCAGGCAGATAACACGGATAATACCGATCAAACGAATGAAGACGCGGATAGTCCCGCGAACATTCCGCCAGCTGCAGATAACGGGCAGTCAAATAATCCACCCCCGCAGGAGGATGAAAAACCGGCCTTCGCGGCCGCCATTACCAATACGGAAGATGGATTTTCCCCCTCCTCTGTGACAATCAAAGTCGGCGATACGGTGAAATGGATAAATCAAGCCGGCGGAAATATGTGGGTTGCCTCTGCGCCCCACCCGGTACACACTGATTATCCGGAGTTCGATCAAAAAAGAGGCGTAGGCACGGGCGGAGAATACACCTTTACCTTTACCAAAGCGGGCAACTGGAAATACCACGACCATTTGAATCCCCAGCATTTTGGGGTGGTAAACGTGACTCAATAAGTGAATGCTCGTGATTTTAGTTCCGCGTGATGATAAAGATCAAATATGCCAGATAGCCGGCGGTGAGCAGAAATCCTTCTGATCGCCGGATGATTTTCCCCGTGAGGCTGACGAAAAACAGCATGAGGGAAAAAGCGATCATCACCCAGGCGTCGGCAAACCATTCGGTTTTGAACGGGACTGGGCTGATGACGGCATTGATGCCGAGAATAAAAAAAGTATTGAAGATGTTACTGCCGACGATATTGCCGACTGCGATGTCGGCTTCTTTTTTGAAGGCGGCGGCAATGGATGTCGCCAGCTCGGGAAGCGATGTGCCAACTCCGACAATAGTGAGTCCAATCAAGATTTCCGATACGCCCAGAGAGCGGGCAAGCGCGGCGGCTTGGCCCACCACCATCTGTCCTCCAACGACCACTCCAACCAGTCCGCCGAGTATGAAAAGAATCGCCCGCGTCCAGGTTTTGCCGCTTTGTTTGTACTCCCGGGCAAATTCTTCTTCCAGCACGACTTCCCGTTGAGCAAACACAGTTTTTGTAAGGTAATATAGGAAGATGGCAAAGAACAGAAGGAGGGTCAACCCATCGGCGCGGGACAGCTCGCTGGTCGTTTGCCCGGTCAATGCCTGGTCGGCTATTAGGATTAGAAAAGCGACCGCCGAGAGCGTCATAAACGGGATCTCACGGCTGATCAACACTTTTTTTATCACAAGCGGCGTAAGCAGGGCCGAAATTCCGACAATGAGCCCAATGTTCGCGATATTACTACCGATGATGTTTCCAAGTCCGAGATCAGATGTCCCAGGGTGGAGTGCGGAAATGACGTTTACTGCCAGTTCCGGCGAAGAGGTGCCAAAAGCGACAATGGTGAGTCCGATGATGAGCGGTGAAATCCGCAGCTTTTCGGCAGTGACGACCGCGCCGTCAACCAGAATACCGGCGCCTTTTATCAGAATCGCAAAGCCAAGGATTAGCAGAAGCAGTGTTGTGATCATAGGCTTATCGCGGCGCTTTGTGCCAGACCCGTTGCGGGAAGGGAATCTCTATGCCTTCACGATCAAAGGCAATTTTGAGTCTTTTGCGCAGTTCGCCCGAGACGTCCCACTGGCGAATCGGTTTTGTCTCTCCCAAAATTTTGATAATTATGGCTGATTCGCCAAAATCGTCCACTCGCAGAAACTGCGGGGGTTTGACAATGTCTTTTTTCCATGCCGGATCTTTTGCCAGATCGTTGCCGACGCGGTTTACCACGGCGATGACTTTCTCGAGATTAGAGGAGTAGGCAACACCGACATTCATATTGACGCGCGCGTAGTATTTGGACAGGTTGGAAACTTTTTTAATTTCGCCGTGCGGCACGTGGTGCACTGTGCCGTCCAAGTCTCGCAGAGTTGTCATGCGCAAACTAATGTCTTCCACGAGCCCGCAGGTTCCGTCAAAACACACCACGTCACCCACGCGGTATTGGTTTTCCATGATTATGAATACACCCGAGATAAGGTCGCGGATAAGATATTGTCCGCCAAAACCGAAAGCCAGGCCTGCGATGCCCGCTGCCGCCAGCAGAGGACCGATCTCCACTCCGACTTCGGATAATATCGTCAGGCCGGCGACTATCCACAGAAGGACCAGAAGCGTGCCGTTGGCAATGCGGATTAGCGTGTCTTCTCTTTGTTTTTCCGACTCTTTGGAAATAAAGTGGTCGGTCGTTACAGCCTTTCTTATGAATGTTTCTATAAACCGGCCGCCAAATTTTTTGATAACCAAAGCGAGGATAAGGACTCCCAAAATTGGCAGGCCGTGGAATACAAGCCACCCAGATAAGGAAGAATAGATGGTTGAAACGGTTTCCATAGTTTTTGCGTTTTAATTCTCTTGTTTCAGATTAGCACGTATATATTTTGACGCAAGGCGCATAAACGTGTATAATTATATATGTATGGCACAGCATACATTTACCAGTACCAGCTCTTCACAACCTTCTGTGCAAGGGCTTTATTATTTAAGTAGCAAATATGGACAATTCCAAATTGGTTTCCCGGTCTCTGCTTCACGCATTAGGCGTATTGGTTTACGTTTCAGCTGTGGCCTGGATAATGACGAACGGCGACCGGCTCTTTGGCCGCGTGGAGGATACAATTTTTGGCCCAATGGTGTTTCTGCTTCTCTTTGTAATATCGGCTACCGTCGTCGGTTCACTCGTCTTAGCAAAACCAACAATGCTATATCTTGCCGGCCAAAAAGAAGAAGCAATCAAATTTTTCACGTATACTGTTGGGTGGTTGGTAGGAATAACAGTTTTGCTTATTGCGCTTTTGGCCACCCGTTGACTTTTTGTACGAAATTTGCTATTAATTAATTGGATTATGATCCCGTCTGACACAGCAGACGAACGCTCTTACGCAAAGCTGTGTAAGAGATTTTTGTTAGAGTGCTCGCAAACGTTTCGCTATTGATGGTCTTCTTACAAATTTTTATTTGAGCTGATTGGGCTTCTGCTTGAGTTCCCCAAAAGGGTCCCAAAAAATCGCGCAGCGGTTTTTGGGGAAGAGGGGGATTCGAGCGGAAGTTGCAGAGAACTCGCTTGCGAGTTTGCGTAAACCGCAGCTCCGAATCATCCGAGGTGCCTGTAGTTCAATGGCCTGCCCGCCATCGCAAGCATGAGCTTGCTCAGGCGTTGCGGGCGGGTAGAACGCCTAAAATCATGTATTATACTTACGTTTTGGTAAGTAAAAAAGACGAGAAACAATATATTGGTTGGACCGATGATTTAAGACACCGAGTTGATCAGCACAATAAAGGATTGGTGAATGCGACCAAGAATAGAAGGCCTTTAACCCTGGAATATTATGAGGCCTGCAGGAGTAAAAGCAAAGCCATTGCTCGAGAAAAGTATTTCAAAACAGGGTTTGGCAGACGTTATTTGAAAAATCGGTTTTAATATGGTGCCTGTAGTTCAATGGTAGAACGCCGCTCTGTGGCAGCGGTCACGAGGGTCCGATTCCCTTCAGGCACCCCACCAAGAAGGCATACCCAGTATTGACCGAAGTGCCTAAATAGATAGATTAGTTTAGCCAGACAAAAAATCGCCGAAAGGGCGGTTTTTTGTTATGGTGTAGATATGGAGAGTTACCAGAACGAACAGCAGAAACTATACCTTGAAGAACTGAAAGAGGTTTCTAAAAGGCGTAGTTTGAGAAATGTTACTTTGCTTTCTGCTATGATAGAAGCACATATTTTTTCTTTGGCAAAAACATTTTTAGAGAAAAAAGGCGTTATTTATAGCCCATCAGAATTCGACGAATATAGGATGTCAATAAACATTTTAAAATCTAATAATTTATTATCTCCAGACGAGTTAAGAGATGTTAATGAATTTCGTAGGTACAGAAAAGAGATTTTTCATAACCTATTTAAAGGAAAGCTAACCCGGGCTGGTTTGAACGACAACATTAATAAAGCTTGGACGATTGGTAAGAAGGTTGTTAAAAAATTGTCTCTTAAACAATTGTAAGAGTTTTATTTTTTGTTATGATAAACCCCGACCGGGGATATCAATGATTTATTTAATAATAATTGGAATAATCGTTGTTTGGTCCATAATTGCGTGGGCTGTTAGCAAATATAGGCAAGGAATACGCGACCGCGCCGCCCATGCCGTTTTAGATGACTTCAATTTTGAAGCCGAGAAACAAGAAATTCTCAATTTGGTTCCCGGCATCCTTCCCGCACCTCTACTTAATAAAGTGACTCATCAAAAGGAATTAGAAATTTACGCGCTTCGGAAAGAATACGAAAAGCAGTTTTGTCCTCGCGATCACGGCATTATGGTCCGTCGAGTTGGACACTATGGAACATTTTGGGGATGTGGTAATTATCCGAGATGCACATATACTAAGAATAAATTGTAGACATGGGATATTTTGAAACAAAAAAAGCAGATTTAGAAAATTTGATCGCCACTATCAGTAAAGAGAAGGCTGCTTTTGAGCAGGTCTTAAAAAGCGAAGTTGTATCGCTTGAAGATAAGATTTCTTGGTTTGAAAAATTGAAAGAGGGTGTTCAACAAATGGCTAAGGAGCGACAAGTTGGTTTTCCGTGGCTAGCAGAGGCCTACAAGGAGTTGTTTAAAATGCGCGATGAGGTTCTGGTTAAATACCTTAAGAATAAAAAACATGCTGCTATCCAAGCCAGTGAAGTTGTGAGAGAACAAGGCCGTTTGCGGCGTGAGGCGGTTAAAGAGGCAAAGATCGCCCAATACCTGGTCCAATACTATGAATCAATGGCCCCGTTCCTTCTAGACTTTAAAGAGGAAGTCGATGTACCGACAGAAGAGGATCGGAAGTTGTTAGAGGAATATTCAGTCGAAGAAAAGCAGGATGAAGTTATTAGCTTTCTTGCAAAAGAAGAGTACAGAAAATTGCCAAGTGTAGAAAGAAATCAAATGGCACTCGACCGTTTTTGGAAGCGCCCGAAATCAAAGTGGTTAATTGGGCGGCTATACGAGAGGTATGTTGGGTATCTTTATGAAGAGCAGGGTTATAACGTCGACTATATAGGCATTTTTAGAGGTTTTGAAGATTTGGGACGCGATTTAATTTGTAAAAAAGGGAATGAATTTATTATTATCCAATGCAAAAATTGGGCGCAGTTCAGAACGATATATGAAAAGCACATCTTCCAGTTCTTTGGGACAGTTTTTCAATATAAAGATGAAAATCCTGATAGACTCGTTAAGTCAATATTCTACACTGCCACGTCGCTTTCTGACCTTGCACGAAGATTTGCGAAAGAACTCGGCATCGGCTTAATGGAAAATTTCAAATTGGATCAGCAGTACCCTTGTATCAAATGTAATATCTCCAAGGTCGATGGTACAAAAATATACCATCTTCCTTTTGATCAGCAATATGATAAGACCAAGATTGAAGTTAAACGGGGAGAGTTTTATTGCAAAACCGCAAAAGAAGCCGAAGATAAAGGATTCAGGAGGGCGTTCCGATATAAAGGTCTATCCAAGTCGAAAACGTAAGTAGCGTGAGTGAAAAGGGTGCCATAGTTCTTCTGGGGAGTCAAAATTGAGACACTAAAACACACCCTTAAGGACTGTCTCATTTGTCTCGCCCCAGTAGTAGAACAAGTTCACTACGGGGTAAATTTCTGCTAAAATGAGATGGACTGAAGTGCGTTAAAAAGTGCCGCCAAAGACTCCCAGAAAAGCCCTCAACCGTCTCACTCCGGCCGGTTCTAAACGGAGTTGGCACCCCACACCCAAGCCAATGACAATGATCGATTCTGAACAAATAATAAGTGAATATGGCATAGTTATGGAATTGACCTCAGGCTATTCGGCGACTTCAGAGAGGTTTCTGCCACACCCCAAAGACCAAATTAAGGCCGCCATTTTATCTGCACTTAATAGAGAAAAAGATGTAAAACAGCTTGATGCTTTAATCTCTGGATACGTCCGACTCGCAGCTTTTTTGTCTGATGAAGATGCGATAGTCGTGAGAAGATTTGAGGATTTTGTACGTGATAAGGCAGATAATCAATCAAAATATCCAGGGGACGCTACTTTACAAGCTAAGTACTCTCAAATCCAAAATAATATCGCTAAAGAAATGGAAAAACTAAGCAAGGAAATCGGCATTTCTTAGGATGGGAGATATTTCATTATGAGTTATTATTTTATTTGTACATGTAAAGAAACTTCACATCACCATAAAGGTAAGTGTAAGGACCTCGCTGATACTAATCGAGGCAAATGCCAGACGTGCAAAGATTTTGAACGAGGGTCAAACCGAAATGCGAAAATGCATAATCCGATTTCTATTCCAAATAATTAATACCATGGTTCAAGAATGCAGTTCTAATACTCCACACTATGCGACCCAGTTAAATTTAATTACT
Organism: bacterium; assembly: GCA_030700065.1. Taxonomy (GTDB): domain Bacteria; phylum Patescibacteriota; class Doudnabacteria; order UBA920; family 2-01-FULL-46-14; genus JAUYKH01. The sequence goes on from JAUYKH010000041.1 coordinate 63,068, forward strand.
TGACCATATGCGTATCAAGAGCAGAAGCGAAGTGAGTATCATTCACTTGCCCAGCAAAGAACATTAGCCCGTCTCGTTTCGGCTTCGCCGAGGTGGACGAAAGCTGGTAATTCGCTAGAATTGCGTAAATACGCCACCCGGCTGGCGTATTTAGCTCTCGGAACAATTCCATGGAATTGTTCAATGACTCAATATGTGAGCCGTTGGGAAATCGCCTAAGGGTCGGAGATCGCGAGCGTAGTCGAGTGGGCGGTTTTTTGGTATACTTTTTGTATGAAATCACATGATGCTTTTGGTAAATACCTTCTTTACCAATACAAAAATTTGCCAAATAAGATAAATGAAATCGTTGAAAGAGACGACGGTTTTATCGAGGGCAGTTCTTATTCAGACAGGTACTTTGAAGATTATCCAAAGTGGTCAGAAAAAGAAAAAAAAGCTATTGCGCTGGCACGAGGTAGGGTTTTAGACATAGGGTGCGGCGCGGGCAGACATTCGCTATATCTGCAACGAAAAGGTTTTGATGTAACAGGGATTGATAATTCTCCTGGGGCCATCAAAGTTTGTAAATTAAGAGGGCTGAAAAAAACAAGGCTGCTATCTGTTGAACAGATAGGTAATTTCAAGCCCGACTCGTTTGATACCATCATGATGATGGGTAATAATTTTGGGTTATTTGGTAGCTCGCGGAAGGCCAAAACTCTTCTGGGAAAGTTATCCAAAATAACTTCTCGCCATGCGAAAATTATTGCCGAAAATAGAAATCCTTACAGGACCAATAGAAAAGTTCATCTTTCGTACCATGAATTCAATAGAAAGAGAGGGCGTCTGGCCGGGCAACTAAAATTAAGAGTAATATTTAATAAGATAATCGGCGATTGGTTTGATTATTTGTTTGTTTCCCCTCAAGAAATGAGAAAGATACTGAATGGTACTGGATGGAAAATTAAAAGGATAATTTCTGAAAAAAGTCCTGATTACATTGTGGTGATTGAAAAGTTATAGATGGTTCTAGTTTCAACATCCTGCACCACCTGTCCTCCGAAGTTTTTAACGTAGTATGGCCGCGCCCCCAAGAAAATTATGACAAAACGAATTGACAAAAGGTTTGCGTATCAAAAAATGGGGTTTCACGAAAGTATTGTGCCGCAAGTTTTTGATGGGAAAATAAGTACTTGGAGATTAAGAGACCACAAATTAAGAAAAGGCGATGTTGTGGCTTTTGAAAACAGTCAAACGGGAGAAATCTTCGGCTTCGGAAAGATAACCAAAGTCGTCAAAATAACCGTCGGACAGATAGACTTAAAGGACGAAACTCACTATAAAACATATAAAAATAGACAAGAACTCATAGGAGCATTCAAGCGTCATAATCCTACTTATAAAGTTAACAATCATACACCAGTTTTTGCCTATACATACAAGTTCATAAAAATAAAACTATGAACGAAACCCAAAAACTCAATGGTTATCCAGCGAAGATGTTAGGGCAGAAGTTGAAATAAAGTAAGTTCTAATCCTGTTCCCGCCAGAGGCGGGCAGGCACGAATCCGCCCCGGGCAAACGGCTCAGCCGTTGAGCCGTTCAACAATTCCATGGAATTGTTGAACCAGCCCTACCGAGGACGGACCTCGTTTTTTGTTTGTGGAAAACTGTCTCAAGGCTCGGTGGTATCGTTAGTCAAAACGACTTTGACAAAACAATCGGATAGATTAAGATAGACTCATTATGCATATTCTAAAATGCGACAACTGTAGAAAAGAGATTAAAAATCGGGAACAGAGGGTTGTGGCTGGTTTGGGATGGAACGAAAAGGAATTATGTTTGGACTGCGGTCGGCCAGTCAAAAATTTTTTACTGAAGAAAAAATTGATCAGCGCAGAGGAGTTTGCCAAGCTCAAATAGCCTTGATCAAAACAGTAGCCGCGCGCATTCATTGACCCGGGGTGCACAACCCCGAAATTGACAAAATATTCAGAAGAAATTAGAGTAAAAGATATGAGTGATAATCATTTGAAACAATCTGTAACGAAGGAGTATTTAGGCGAATTCACGGAAAAGGTGCTTTTGCCTGCAATTGCGGAATTATTAAAGCCGTTGCAGGATGATATAGAGGCTTTGTCTGCCAAAGTCACGACCCATCTAGAGCTCTCCGACAAGCGCTATCTGCAACTAAAAAACAGGGAAAAACTTTTAGCCAAATGGATCAAGCAGATTGCGGACAAAACCGGAGTCAGCATTGATCTTGCGGAACTTGAAAAATTTTAGAGCGAGTCCATTTGAGGTTTGAAAACCGTAGGGAACTATTAAATCGCCCAAAAGGTCGTAGGCCCCGAGGATTAGTCGAGTGGGCGGTTTTTGTTCTTTCTTTTTTTATGCTAAACTATATCTAGGGGGCAGTCCCGACTCGCCCCAAAAAATATTAGAGTTGAGAAATAGTCGAGCTTAACCTTTATTTTAGCTAGTTTTACTTTTTAATAAACATGTCTATGAATGGTGTAGTCAAGAAAAAGACTGACAAGGGTTTTGGATTCATAACCGTTGAAGGTCAGGAAAAGGATTTGTTTTTCCACAGCAAATCCCTCGTCGACATCACATTCGACGAGCTCAACGAGGGCGACAATGTCACCTTTGATGTTGAGGAATCGCCAAAAGGACCAAACGCGGTCAACGTAAAGCGCGTTTAAGACCCTTTTCCAAAAAATCGCCCAAAGGGCGATTTTTTGTTATAATTCGGCTATGAGAATCTCAACTGAACCGCAAAACAGTTTCAACAACTTGGGGATAGCCCCCAAGCTTTTGGAAATCCTGACAAATTTGAAATTTATTCACCCCACGCCGATCCAGCAGCGTTCAATTCCCATTGCCATCGAAGGAAAGGACCTCATGGGGATCGCCCAGACGGGGACTGGGAAAACTTTGGCGTTTGGCGTACCTATGATTCAAAGGCTCGCTCAAAGCGGCGGGAAGATGAGAGGGCTGATAATCCTGCCGACCAGGGAGTTGGCTTTGCAGGTGGATGAAACGCTTCGAAAAGTTGGTGTTACCTTGGGCCTGAAGACCGCTGTTCTGATCGGCGGGCAGGCAATGGGGCAACAGCTCAAGGCGCTGCGGCAAAAACCGCATATCCTCGTTGCCACTCCTGGCCGGCTCATCGATCATCTGGAAAGCAGAACGGTTGATTTGTCGAACGTGGGCATTCTGGTTTTGGACGAAGCGGACCGCATGCTGGATATGGGGTTTGCGCCCCAGATTAGAAAAATTCTCCAGCGGCTTCCGGCACACCGGCAAACCATGCTCTTCTCCGCGACCATGCCGGACGAGATTGTAAAAATAGCGAAATCGTATATGAATTTTCCATTAAGCGTAGAGGTCGCCCCATCCGGTACGGCAGTTCATACTGTAACCCAAGAAGTTTTTTTTGTTGACCGCGAAGCCAAACCCCAAATGTTGCAATCGGTACTCGAAGATTATAAAGGGAGCGTTCTGATTTTTTGCCGCACCAAATATGGTGCTAAAAAAATAACCCAAACCGTGCGAAACACCGGACACACGGCCGCCGAAATCCACTCCAACCGTTCATTGAATCAAAGACTGCAGGCGTTGGATGGATTCAAAATCGGCAAATATAGAGTCCTGGTGGCTACGGACATAGCCGCGCGGGGAATTGACGTCAGCGGCATCGAATTGGTGATCAACTATGATCTGCCGGCCACGGCCGAGGATTACGTCCACCGCATCGGCCGCACCGGCCGGGCGGGCCTTTCCGGACATGCCATTTCATTCGCGATGCCTGATCAAAGGCGCGAGGTCAAAAATATCGAACGGCTGATCCGTAAAACCCTGCCTGTTTCAGTGGCTTCGACCAAGCCCGGTTACGCGCCCGCGCGCCGGCCGCAGTTTCAGCAACGGCGCCCAAAACCTTTTCACGGCCAATCCCGGCCGCCCCGCGGACGGGACAGGTCAAATTTCAAAAGCGACCGTGGTTATTTTATGTCCCGTCGCCACCGAACCAATCGCTAAAGTTCCTGCTTGCCCCATAGCCATATGAACGGATACATAGACAACATCGAAAAAATTACCTTGGAGAACGAAAATTTCCGCAAAGTACTCTATACTGCCAAGCACAGTCAATTAGTTGTCATGAGCCTCAAGCCAGGCGAGGAGATAGGGGAGGAGATACACGATCTCGATCAATTTTTGCGCATTGAATCTGGAAATGGAAGAGCCGTGCTTGACGGGAAAGAAACTCCGATCAGCGACGGGACGGCGATTATCGTGCCCGCGGGAACAAGGCACAATATAATAAACACGTCATCAAGCGACCGGTTGAAACTTTATACTATTTACAGTCCGCCGAACCATCGGGACGGCACTGTTCATGTTATAAAAGCGGATGCCGAAGCAGATGACGAACATTTTGACGGGCACACAACCGAATCCTAGTTATAAGTTCCCGCACCCTCAAAAAGAAAACGTCCGGGCATGAAAAAGCATTTTTTGCTATAATAACATCGCAAAACATGGCAGGGCCGGCCACGAGGCCTACAATTAATTTTAAATTTATGAAACAAAAAACGATTGCCGAACTATTTGACCTAAGCGGCAAAACCGCGGTCGTAACCGGAGGAGCGATGGGCATCGGCTACGGCATAGTGAAACGTCTGGCCGAGGCGGGTGCCAACATCGTCATCGCGGATATGGCGGAGGCGGAGGGGATGCGTAGGGCGAAGGAGTTGAAGAGCGCAATTTTCGTCAAAACCGATGTGAGTTCTGAAAGCGACGTCAAAAGGCTGATTTCCGAAACCACTACAAAATTCGGCGGCTTGGATATTTTCGTGAATAACGCCGGGATTTATCCGCCAAAACCGGTTTTGGAGATGGGCCTTGATCTCTGGGAAAAAATTCAGGCCGTGAATCTGCGCGGCGTTTTTCTCTGCAGCCGGGAAGCCGCCAAGATAATGATAGAAGGGGGCGGGGGCAGTATTATCAATATCGGTTCGATAGATTCTCTGCATCCCAGCATGGTTGGTCTGGCCGCTTACGACGCGTCCAAACACGGGGTCTGGGGGTTTACCAAGAACTTCGCTTTGGAATTGGCGAAAAATCGGATACGGGTCAATGCGATCGCTCCGGGCGGAATTTCGACGGAGGGGGTAGCCGACATGATGAAAGGCGCCGCGAAGGAGACGCTCAAGGAGTTTGAAGCCAAAGTTCCCCTGGGCCGATTCGGCCAGCCGGATGATATTGCGACCGTGGCGCTGTTTTTGGCCAGTGGCGCGTCCGCTTATATGACCGGTTCGATGGTCGTGGTCGACGGCGGCGTTCTTCTTCGGTGATTTGACGGATTATTAAGCGAATAACTATGAAAACTTATAAATTTTCGTGGGGCGTGGTCTTGCTCATCGGGATCGCGCTGTGGGTTTTCGAAAGCCTGGCCAAGCTGCTCGGGCTCGTGCTTGTCGTCTTGAGCATCATCTCTCTGTTTCAAAACAGAGACAAAGTCCACGTGAGCGTGGACGCGAATAAAAAAGACGAGTCAAGCTTTTGATTATTTAATTTGCAAAAAGGCCGCTTTCTGAAGGGCGGTTTTTATGATTGACAAAAAGTCGTGGACGACATATATTAATTAGCTATGGAAAAAACAGTGGTCGAATACATCAAAAAAGCTCGAAGCGCCGGCCTGTCTTACGAACAGATTGCCGAGCAGATGGGAAAAGCCGGGTGGAATATGGCGAATATTCTCCACCTGTTGTTGTCGCTCGCGAAGCAAGCCGAATTGCCAGAGGTACCATTGGCCGTGTCGGCAAAAAATATCAAGAAATCCTACGGTTCGATCGAGGCGCTAAAAGGAGTCAGCATCAAGGTTCCTTTTGGTAAAGTTTTTGGTCTCCTGGGCCCGAATGGCGCGGGCAAGACCACACTCGTGAGAATTTTGACGACCCTGCTGACACAGGACAGCGGATCCGCCGCGGTGGCCGGCTATGACGTCAGGAGGCAAGCCGACGAAGTTCGGTCAGTGGTGGGACTGACGGGTCAGTACACCGCGATTGACGATTATTTGACTGGCCGCGAAAATTTGGAACTGGTCGGCCGGCTCTATCATCTTAAAAAGGACGCGGTCAAGGCTAGAGCGCGCGAACTGCTCGATAAATTCGGATTAATCGAAGCCGCCGACCGGCCGGCAAAAACCTATTCGGGGGGGATGCGGAGGCGGCTGGATTTGGCCATGGGCCTTTTCAATCATCCAAAAGTTTTATTTCTGGATGAACCAACGAACGGACTCGATCCGCAGAGCCGTATCGCGCTTTGGCAGATAATCAAAGAGCAGGTTGCTGAAGGCCGAACCGTGCTTTTGACCACGCAGTATCTCGAAGAGGCGGACAATTTGGCGGACGTTATTGTTGTGTTAAACCATGGTCAGGTCATAGCCGAAGGTACGCCGGAAGAACTCAAATCGAAGATCGGCGGGGATGTACTGGAGATTCATCTGAAAGAGATCTCGGATGCGGCGCGCGTGGCAGAACTCTTGCGGCCCATCTCAAAAGATGAGCCGCGCATCGAGGATCAATTGGGCATCGTCAGTGTGCCCGCGGCCGGCGGCGCTTCAAGTCTTGTCGCGGCCGTTCGACTGATGGACCGCGAGGGGATCCCAATTTCCGACATCATGCTTCGCCGGCCGACGCTCGATGACGTTTTTCTGACATTAACCGGACATAAACAGGCATGATGAACACCATTTCTGACATCGCGGCCATTACCAGGCGAAATCTAATCCGTTACACGAGACTGCCGCAATTGATCGTTTTTTCCACAATTCAGCCGGTGATGTTTCTCTTGCTTTTCACATACGTATTTGGCGGGGCGATACAGCCCACTGGTTTCCACGACTATATTACCTTTCTGCTGCCGGGGATCATCGTGCAGACGGTTCTGTTCGGTTCGATGCAGACGGGAATCGGCCTGGCCGAGGATTTGTCGCGGGGCATGATTGACCGGTTTCGCTCTTTGCCCATGGCTCATTCCGCGATTCTTGCGGGGCGGACACTGACTGACATGCTGCGCAACGCTTTTGTCATCGTGCTCATGGTGATTGTCGGTTTTTTCATCGGTTTTCGGATCGAGCACGGTATAGGCAAGTTTGGAATGGCCGTTCTGCTGACCTTGCTGTTCGGTTTTGCGTTTTCGTGGGTTTCAGCGACAGTCGGACTCATGGTGAAAGAAGTGGAGACTGCCCAGGTCGCGGGATTTATCTGGATTTTTCCGCTTGTTTTCGCCAGTTCCATTTTTGTGCCGATCGAGACCATGCCCGCGTGGCTCCAATCGTTTGCCAGGCATACCCCGATTACCGCGACGGTCGATGCCGTGCGCGCTTTGAGCCTCGGCCAGCCGTGGCATACGGGTTTTTGGCAGGCGATGCTTTGGACCGCGGGAATTTTGCTGTTTTTTATCCCGCTTTCCGTGTATTTTTACAACAAGAGAAAAAGTTGACCGAAGAATAAACTGAAAGTCGCTCTCGGGGCGATTTTTTGCCTGCCTGTCGGTAGGCAGGTTATAATGGCTATATGAATGACAATCTGGGTTACGAGAAGCCGCTATTTATTCTGCCGTTTGACCACCGTGCCAGTTTTTTCAAGATGCTGGGTTTTGGCGAATTATTGACTTCCGGGGAGCAAAAACAGGCGGCAGAGGCAAAGTGGGTGATTTATCAGGGGTTGAAGAAGGCAGTTGCGGACGGAGAGCCGCCCAAGGATCAAGTCGGCGTTTTGGTAGAGGAGCAGTTCGGCGACGCTGTTCTGCGGGACGCTGCAGCGGAAGGTTTTGTCACGATTTTGACCGTTGAAAAAAGCGGGCGGGACGAGTTTGATTTTGAATACGGGGAAAAATTCGGCGAGCACATTGAAAAGTACCGGCCGACCTTTGCCAAGGCGCTCATCCGCTACAATCCTGAAGGGGAGGAGGAGCTCAACAAGAGACAAAGAAACAGACTCAAAATTTTGAGCGACTATTGCCATCAGCGCGGGCATAAATTTTTGATTGAGCCGTTGATCCCGGCAACAGAAAGCCAACTCGAAAGTGTGCACGGAGATCGGGATAAATATGATAAAGAAATTCGATACAAGCTGATGATAAAAATGGTCAAAGAATTGCAGGACGACGGGGTCGAGCCCGACGTCTGGAAAATAGAGGGGCTCGAAAAGGCGGAGCAATACGAAGCGGTTATGAAGCAGGCGCGTTCCGGCGGCCGGGACTCGGTGAAAGCAATCGTGCTGGGGCGCGGCGCGGAGTGGGAGCAAGTTGAGAAATGGCTTCGCGCCGGAGCCGGGGTTGACGGCGTTATCGGTTTTGCGATCGGCCGAACGATTTTCCGCGGGCCGCTGGAAGGCATGAAAAACGGCGAGATTGACAAAGAGCAAGCCGCAGGCCAAATCGCGAAAAATTATCAGCATTTTTACGAGGTTTTCAAGGGCTAAAGCGGGGGTTTGGCCGTTGCCAGATAAACATGATCAATACTAAAAATACCCTCGTTTTTGTTTCGTCGATTGTTTTACTTACGACAGGCATCCTTTTCGTAGTCTCCAAAAAAACCGAGCCGCCGTCCGGGAACCTGGAGAACAATAAGGAGATTTTTGAAGAGATCAACCCGGCGGGGCCGCCGGAGCTTCACCCTCTGGCAATCGAGGCTATGCGGGACCGGCTGTATCCGGGAAGCGAGATTCAAATTGAGCAGACCTTTGGCGAGAAGGCAGCCTACAGACAATATGTCGTGTCTTATCTTTCCGACGGCTTTAAGATATACGCGTTTCTGACCGTACCGAAGGGGAGTGAGCCGCAAGATGGCTGGCCGGTTATCATCTTCAATCATGGATCAATTCCACCCGCCCAGTACCGGACGGCTGAACGGTACGTGGCTTACGTGGACTATTTTGCAAGCCGCGGTTATGTTGTTTTCAAATCTGACTACCGCGGACATGGAAGTTCGGAAGGGGACCCGGACAGTTCCTGGTATTCACCCGCGTACGTTACCGATATTCTCAACGGAATAGAGTCAGTCAAGAGATTGCCTTACGTCAACGCCGAAAAAATCGGGATGTGGGGGCACTCGTCAGGAGGACATATTACTGTCAGCGCCATGGTCATATCAAAGGACATTAAAGCCGGCGTGATATGGGCGGGGCTGACCGCCACCCACGACGCGATGTTTGACTCGTGGCGAAACCGCATACGCAGGACCAATCGGCCGAGCACAATTCCCTCGCCTTATCAATCAAGTATCAGCCTTCGTCAGGAACTGGTTGACAAATATGGCACCTGGCAGGAAAACCCGGAATTTTGGAATTCGGCCGCGCCCACGTCTTACCTTGCGGATCTCTCCGGGCCGATTCAGCTGCACCATGGGCTCAATGACGAACGTGTCCCCGCCGACTATTCCGGCGATCTGAAAGACAGGATTGAGCGTGCCGGCAAGATAGCCGAACTTTATACTTACCCCGGGGCGGATCACAACCTGTCACAGGTCTTCGGCACTGCCATGGCCAGATCCGTGCAATTTTTTGACAAGCATCTCAAATAGACCTTTTGGTATTTGTAAGAGATCAAAGACTTATGCGTCATAATAACAGTCAAACAAACAATGATGACTGAAGCTGAATTTTTGGCAGCATATGAGCGATTTTCAGACGCGATTTTCCGGCACTGCTTCTTTCGGGTATATGACCGGGAAGCGGCCAGGGATCTGACGCAGGAGACATTCGTAAGGACGTGGGAGTATGTCGCGAAGGGCAGGGACATAGACAATATCCGGGCTTTTTTGTACCGAGTCGCCAATAACGCCATCATTGATTATTCCCGCAAAAAGCGGGCGTTGTCCCTGGATGAGCTTTCGGAAAAAGGGTTTGACCCCGCGGGGGCGGCCGACCCGACCAGGGATATTGAGGCCAATCTGGATGCTCGAGAGGTGATGAAGGTGCTCTTGAACCTTACGAGCGACGCCAAGGACTTGGTTGTCATGCGTTATATTGACGGCTTTGGCCCCAAAGAGATTGCCCAAATTATCGGGGTTTCCGAAAACGTGGTGTCAGTCAGACTCAACCGCGCCATCAAACAGCTGCGCGAATATTATGACAGATAATTTTGAAAAAATTTTTGGCGAAGCGCGCAAAACTTCGCTTCCAAAGGACGAGAAGGAACAAATTCGTTCCCGCCTTTTGGCTTTTATTCAGGCTCATCCGGTAAGAGAAGGGTACCCGATCCGTCATTTATGGCAAAGGTCGAGAATCTTTTTATCATTAAAAAATCTTAAACCTATGCCAATAATCATAGCCATCTTTATACTTTTGGGAGGGAGTGTGTCTGCCTCAGCGGAGAATTCGTTGCCGGGAGATTTGTTGTATCCCGTGAAGATCAGTGTGAACGAGAAAGTCGTTTCGGCTTTCAAGCTGTCATCTGACGCGAAGGCGAATTGGGAGGTCAGGATAGCGGAACGACGGTTGGAAGAAGCGGAACATATCGCCATTGGAACTGACGTAAATGTAAGCGGTGATATGCGTTCGCAGGCGATTGCCAATATTCGCGAAAATTTTGAAAAGCAGGAAAGCCGGATTCAGGATCGTATCGCGAAACTTGAGGCTGAAGGAAATACTCAAGCCGCCGCGTCCCTAAGCTCCAAGCTCGAAGTGTCGCTTGAGACCCACGCGGCAATATTGAACAGGCTCGAGCAGAAACTGGAGGGGACCGCGAACAACGAGGGGATCAAACCCGCGCTTCGAGAGTTGCGACTCAAGATCGAAGCCCGTGGCGAAGCGACGGCCAAAACCCGAGGGGAACTCGAAGCGAAAGTAAGCGCTGCGCCTGACGTTATGGCCGCGGCCTTTGGTGCGGCAACAGCCTCTGCCAACAAGATCGAAGAGGTGACCAAATTTATCGCTCAAGCTACGATCCGTCTCGGTGCGGACGCCGTAATCGAAGCAGAAGCGAAACTGGAAGCGGCAAATCAGGTTCGAAGCGAGGCCCAGGCGAAATTTGACACCGGCGCGTATGGGGAAGCGTTTGTTCTATTCCACGAATCAGCAAGGGCCGCCCAGGAAGCGAAACTTCTGGCTGGCGCGAATTTTAAACTCGAGATTGAGTCGAATGAAGACGCCAGCGCTTCAATCAATGAAGAAATCGAAGGAAACGCCAACCAAGGGCTTGATCTGAAGCTCGAACTGGGAAGATAACAC
>JAUYKH010000003.1 GCA_030700065.1 bacterium
TTTGTTTAATATATTTGTTTAGCGTTTGATCAGACATTTTTGTATCTTGGTGGGCCAGGATGGATTCGAACCATCGACCCCGGCTTTATAAGAGCCGTGCTCTAACCGGCTGAGCTACTGGCCCCCTTTCTAGATTTTACCATATTTACACGATTGTCGCCGAAGCGATGGTATCGCCTTCGTCCAGGCGAATTACTCTTACCCCCTGCGTCGCACGGCCAAGCGTCGAGATTTGTCCCAAGGACGTGCGCAGAGTTTGGCCGGCGCGGGAGATGACGAGCAGGTCGGCCTCGATTGATTTGTTCACGATATGCATCACCACGATTTTGCCCGTTTTTTTCGTGAGATTCATGGTTTTGATCCCTGACCCGCCGCGGCCCTGCACTTTGTATTCGGAAAGCGCGGTTTTTTTGCCCAGCCCAAATTCGGACAAAACCAGCACCTGGAGGTTTTTGGGGTCTTGAGCCTTGTCAATGATATCTACACTGATGACTTCATCGCTCTTTTTGAGCCTAATGCCGCGAACGCCGCTTGCTGTTCTGCCCATTGGCCTCACCTGGGTTTCTTTGAACCGGATGGCCTGGCCGTTGCCGGTGGTGACAATCACTTCGTCGCTGCCAGAACAGGGATGCACCCATTTGAGCTCATCGTCTTTTTTAATTTTAATGGCGATCAGTCCCGAGCGGCGTACTTTCGCAAACTCTTCGATCGCGGTTTTCTTTACAGTACCGGCCCTCGTGCCCATCATCAGGAATTTGTACTTCGATTTCTCACTCTTGCCATAGGTCAAAACGGCTGTTGCCATCTCGCCAGCCGGCAGTTCCAAAAAATTCACCAAGGCCTGACCTTTGGCCGTGCGGGAGGCTTCCGGCAATTCGTAAACCTTTGTCTGGAAGACCCGCCCTTTGTTTGTGAAAAAGAAAATGTCGTCATGGGTCTCGGCGGTAAGCAATTTTTCCACCACGTCGGTTTCCTTGGTGGTGATGCCGATGACACCTTTGCCCCCTCGTATCTGTTTGCGATAAGTATCAGGCGGGAGGCGCTTCACATAGCCGGATTTGGTTACAACAATCAAGACTTCCTGATTGGGTATCAGGTCCTCAACCTTGAATTCCCCGATTGCGGATTTGACGAGCTTGGTTTTTCGCTCATCGCCGAATTTTTCGGACAATTCTCCAATCTCCTTTTTGATGACCCCATCGATTTTTTTCGGACTTTTTAGGAGATCTTCCAACTCTTCGATAAGTTTTCTTTTCTCTTTGAGTTCATCTTCCAGTTTTTTCCGTTCGAGGCCAGCCAATGCCTGGAGCTTCATCTCCAAGATTGCGGTGGCCTGCCGGTCGGACAGCTTGAATTTCTTCTGCAGCTGCTGGTGCGCAATTTCCTTGGTTTCCGATCCCTTGATCGTTTTAATGATTTCATCAATGTGGTCAAGCGCTTTTTTCAATCCTTCGAGAATATGGACCCGTTCGCGCGTCCGCTCGAGGTCAAAGCGGGTCCGGCGAGTGACCACCTCGCGCCGGTGGGCGAGATAATATTCGAGCATCATCTTGAGGTTTAAGACCCGCGGCTCGATCCCGTCCACGAGCGCGAGCATGTTCAGGTGAAAGGTGTCCTGCAGCTGTGAATAGTTGAACAGTTGGTTTAGGATTTTGTTCGGCGAGGCTTCTTTTTTGAGGTCGATCACGATGCGCACCCCGTCTTTGTCGGACTCGTCGCGCAGGTCCCTGATCCCTTCGATTTTTTTGTTTCGGACAAGATCAGCGAATTTTTCCAGAAGAGTGGCCTTGTTCACCCGGTAGGGAATTTCCGTCACCAAAATTTGAAACCCCTTGTCCTTGCTCTCGACTATTTCTGTCTTCGCGCGGACGACAACGCTCCCTTTGCCGGTGGCGTACGCGCTTTTGATCGCGTTCCAGTCGTAAATAATCCCGCCGGTCGGAAAGTCCGGCCCTTGAACATATTCCATCAGATCTTCGCTGGTTATTTTCGGATTATCAATGAGAGCGCCGGTTGCCGCGACCACTTCCTTGAGGTTATGGGGGGGGATGTCAGTGGCCATGCCGACCGCAATGCCGAGGGTCCCGTTTAGGAGCAAATTGGGCAGCTTGGCCGGCAGGACTGACGGTTCTTTTTTGGTCGCGTCATAGTTGTCCCGGAACGCGACCGTGTCTTTGTGCAGGTCCGTGAGGAGTTCTTCGGATATGGCGGCCAGGCGGCTCTCGGTGTATCGCATGGCGGCCGCCGCGTCCCCGTCCATTGACCCGAAATTTCCCTGACCGTCCACGAGCGGATAGCGCATCGAAAAATCCTGCGCCAGACGGACCAGGGAATCATAGACAGCCACGTCGCCATGAGGATGGTATTTCCCCAAAACCTCTCCCACGACAGTCGCGGATTTTCTGTAGCGGGCCGTGGGATGCAAACCCAACTCGCTCATCGCGTAGAGCACGCGGCGGTGCACGGGTTTGAGCCCGTCCCGGACATCAGGTAGGGCGCGGGCGACGATCACGCTCATCGCGTAATCAAGATATGACTCCTGCATTTCATCTTCAATGTTGCGGGGCTTGAGATAGCCGATTTCGTTATTCACTTTTTTGGGTTCGTCTTTTTTCATTGCGTTTGTGAGGGCCAGATGTCTTTGATCTTTTTGATGTTCGTCCAGATTTCGTCAAAACCCGAACGGGAATTATTTGCAATCGGGTTTCGATACCGGATCGTAAGGAGCCAAACCACGAGAATAATCATTCCCACTACCGCAACTGCTGTCCAAAGAAACCTGACTCGGTAGGCATACGGCCGGTTTTGCAGCTTTTGAATTTGTCTGACAAGCCATGACATTTTGGGAGGATTTAGCGCTGGGGGGAAAGCACAACCACTTCCGTCTGCTCGCCCAGGAGATCGGATTTTTTTATGGTGAGTTTTTCCTGCTCCGCGGGTTTTGTTCCCATTTCTTTCAGAAATTGATCAACTTTATCCATACTCATCTTCAGTCCTTTTTGTTCATAGTGCATCGGAATGACAAATCGCGGCTCGATCTGATTGACTATCACCACCGCCTCTTCGGCATCGCAGACAGTTTTTCCTCCTACCGGAACAAACAAAATATTTATATCCTCAAGCTCTGAAAGCTGGGATTCAGTCAATTCTTTCTGCTTCAGGCTACCCAAAAAACCCAGGCGGATATCCTCCATGCGGATGGTATAGATGGTGGCACCCTGGCCCGGAATGCCGCGCACAAACAACCCCTTCACATCAAATTCGCCCGGACCATCCACGACAAAAGTATCCTTGCCGTTCAGGGATTCGCGGTTATTGTAGGCAGGATTTTCAATATTGGAAATAATTGCGACGTCGGTTGCGACCCGAGGAGCCGTGAGGCCGACATTTTTGGAAAAAGGGTCGGTTACAACCGTGAGGGTCCCGGACGATATTTTGAAGCAGGACAGTCCAAACCAAGTGATTACCATGGATTAATTATACGATAAATTATCTATAATTTGAAGTGCGGGCTCCTCGTCACCCCACGGTCGTCTACTTGAAAACAACACCAAACGTACCTATACTTCTGTGGAGGGTAGCTGTCGTGAGATTTTATTATGATGAAAAATCTTTTTTACAAAAGTATTATTGCGCTTGCAGTGATCATTACCTTGGGTCAGTTTGGTGTTTGGCGCCCGGTCCGTGCGGTAATTTCACCGCCATCTTTTCCTAATACGACTGCCCCAACTGTATGGGCTACGGACAGCATGGATCGTATAGGACAAACGCGGGCAGCAGGCCTCGGAACCAAAGCTAGTATCTCTGCGGCCAGGGGAGAATACGAGAGTTTTCAAGTAATTGTCCGCTCGCCGAGTCAAGTAGGCCTGTCGAACGTTAACTTGACGGTATCTTCGCTGACAGGACCGAACGGGGCTACTATTCCGTCATCTGCCTTTACTCTTTTCCGCGAGCACTATGTCAATGTGTTTCCGTCATCGCCTTTGTGGGGAACGAATCTGCCGATGGCCGCAGGAATGTACGCTGATGCGCTGATTCCGTTCGTGGACCCCGATACTGGCGCGTCGCTTTCTGGTGCTACACTCGACGCTGTGCCAACGGCAATCGCGGCCAATCACAATCAACCGTTTTGGGTTGACGTGCTAGTTCCCCGGCAAGCTGCCGCCGGGGTCTACACAGGAACCTATACCGTTTCAACAAATCTTGGAAATATCACCGGCCAGATTGAATTGCGCGTTTGGAACTTCACTCTGCCCTTGAAGCCATCGCTTCGCACGTCTTTTCTAGTATGGACTTCGACAAACCTTCCGACATATAAAGAGCTGTTGCGGAATCGTATTGAGCCAAACCGCACTGACCCTTCTATGCAGCAGGAATTGATCGATAGTTATGGTCTGGGTGACATAGGTTTACCGTTTTGGAGCGGAGCGGATAACGCTACCTGTACCATGTCTCCATCCTTCTCGGTGGCGCAAATTAACGCTTCCAAACTTCAACAGCAAACTGACCTTAGGAAATATGTCTATTCGGCGGACGAGATCAGTTCATGTCCTGATCAGGCTACCTTGGAGGCGCGCATCAAGGAATGGGGAATCAATTTACACGCCGCCGGAGTGGAACATCTCATTGTAATGCCGCCACGAGCGTCGCTGTTAGATGATGGGACCGGTAAGCCGTACGTCGACATTTGGCCAGTGCTGCCCGTGCAGTATGACAATAACATTGCAGTAATTGACCAAGCCAAAACGAATTCACAAGTCTGGTCTTACAATACACTCGTTCAGGATGATTACTCTCCGAAATGGCTGATTGACTTCGCTGCACCTAACTTCCGTTTGCAGCCGGGATTCATAAGCCAGGCATTGGGTCTGAAGGGTTTGCTGTATTGGCGTGTGGACCGTTGGCAGACAGATCCCTGGAACAATGTCAACAATGTCGGGGTATTCTCGGCGAGTAATTATCCAGGCGATGGTATGCTGGTTTATCCGGGCGCACAAGTGGGTATTTCCGGGGTGGCGCCGTCGCTGCGGTTGAAGTGGCTGCGGGACGGCGTGGACGACTATGACTACGTTGAAATTTTGAAAAGCCTAGGCGCCAACATCAAAGCGCTGCAAATCGCTCGCACGGTTGGTCAGGATTGGAACAATTGGAGCCGCGATCCGGCAGCAATCGCGTCAGCACGAACCGCCTTGGCCGCAGAGATTGAGCGATACAGTGTGTCCCCTCCCTCTCCCATCACCCCTCCCAAAGGAAGACCCTCGGGTACACCCATCAAATATCAAGGCAACCCCACCGTCTACTTCTTAGAGAATAACCAAAAGCGAGGCATCCCATCCTACGGTATCTATCTTGCTCGATTCCGCAATCTCTCCATTGCCACCATCCCGGAGAGTGAACTCTATGACACCGCAGAAACTCTCAATTTCCCTCCCGGTTCTCTACTGAAAATTCCCCAAGACCGCACGGTCTACCTCATCCTGGATAACAGCGATAAATACGCCTTCAAATCCATTGAAGAATTCCAAAGATTTGGCTTTAAATTCGACCTTGTCCAAGAAACCACTGATGAAGAGCTTTCCACCCACCCGACATCCCCGATAGCCAATCTTGATCACCATGCCAGGGGCAACCTCATCAAATACCCCGGAAGTTCCACTGTCTACCGCATTGAGAACAACACCAAGCGAGCCTTTTCCTCCCCCGAAACCTTCTTCTTCTACGGGGACTTCTCCCAAGTGATCACCATTGACCCCTCCTTCCAGTACCCCGATGGAGCTGTCATGCTTATCCCTGAAGGAGCCCTCATCAGAACAGCAGAAGACCCCACTGTATACCTGCTTGAAAACAACACCAAGCGAGCCTACTCCTCTGCCGAAGAACTCTACTTTGACGGCTACTCCTTTGACCAGGTCAGGATTGGCAGGGGAGAGGAGCTGCCAACTTAAAATACGGGGTTGATTTTTTTATTTGGGCCTGGTAAGATTGCAGGGTAGTTAAAAATCAATATCTCCAAGCCTTTTTAACTTTTAACCATTCTGTTTTGTAGATCCTATCGTCCCGCCGCCGGCGCGACTCCAGGATGACAGGACAGAAGTCCTGTCAATTTTTAACCCTTGGACCAAAGATCAGCGTTTTTGGATACTAAGGGTGTCCATTTTTTATAATATGGCCGATTCAATCCAATCAATGAGTGAGTTGGTGCAGGACGAGAAAGCCCTGCGGATTTTGCATGAGGGCGATGTCATCCATGGCCGGATTTTAAGCGTGGGGAAAAACGAAGTCTATGTGGATGTGGAAGGTGTCGGGGTTGGGGTCGTCCGCGGGCGTGAATTGTATGACGATGAACAAGTTCTTTCTTCGCTCAAAGTCGCCGACGAAGTTTACGCTTCAGTGGTTGAAATTGACAATCGCGAGGGGAATATCGAGCTTTCCTTCCGCAAAGCGGGTCAGGAAAGGGTCTGGCAGAGCCTCATGGAAAAACTGGAGAGCAAAGAGACCGTCACCACCAAGATTCTCGAGGCCAACAAGGGCGGTTTGATGGTGAAAATAAACAGCGTGGTCGGATTTTTGCCCG
Source organism: bacterium (assembly GCA_030700065.1). Lineage (GTDB taxonomy): Bacteria > Patescibacteriota > Doudnabacteria > UBA920 > 2-01-FULL-46-14 > JAUYKH01. The sequence continues at coordinate 6,575 of JAUYKH010000003.1, forward strand.
TTTCCCAACTTTCGCCCGCCCACTATCCGCGAGTCGAGGATGGCGATAAAAACAAGATTTTGTCGGTTTTGCGCGGGTATATCGGGCAGGATTTTGATGTTCGGATCATCACTGTTGAGCAGGAGGGCGAAAAATTAATCGTTTCCGAGCGAGCGGTGACCGAGGACGAACTGATGCAGAAGATCAGCAAGCTCTCCATCGGCGATGTGGTGGAGGGGGTTGTTACCGGCGTGGTCAATTTTGGAGCGTTCGTAAAATTTGGGGATGATCTGGAAGGTCTGGTGCATATTTCTGAACTGGCCTGGCAGCGCATTGAGGACCCGAAAACTATCATCCAGGTCGGCAACAAAGTCAAAGCGCAGATCATCGCGATTGACAATGATCGCATCAGTTTATCCCTCAAGCGTCTGCAAAAAGATCCGTGGGAGGACGCGGTCAAAAAATACCGAATCGGACAAGTGGTTCAGGGCAAAGTCCTCAAATTAGCTAGTTTCGGCGCCTTTGTGGAACTGGATCAGGATATTCAGGGTTTGGCGCACATTGGCGAGCTGACCGACAAAAAAGTTCAGGATGCGTCCGAAGTTTTGAAGGAAGGCGAGACCTGCGAGTTTAAGATTATCTCCATTGAACCGGCCGAACATCGGCTGGGGCTGTCAATCAAAGCGCTGAAAAACGCGGAGCCCCTGGCCGCCGCCCCGGAACAGCCAAAGGAAGAAACTGCCGAGGCCAAAATCGAGCCCCCCAAAGAGGAAATAAAAGAAAAAACCGAAGAGACGAAAGTCTAAAATTTAGGTTATAATACAAGCAAAGGCGTGAGGGCCGGGCGGCCAGGCAAAGGTCTGCAAAACCTTTTAGACGGGTTCAACTCCCGTTCACGCCTCCAAGCATCAGGTCTGTGTCGCTACGCGACATCTGGCGAAGCCATGACAAAACCCTTATTCACGGGTTTGATTCCCGTCCTGGCCTTAGCGAGAAAGGTCTGTGTCCCTGCGGGACATCTCCCGAAGGGAGACAAAACCGCGTACACGGGTGAGACTCCCGTTCAGGCCTTTTGGAAAGCCCGGGTGGTGGAATGGTTTACACAGAGGACTTAAAATCCTTGACCCTAACGGGTTTGTGGGTTCGACTCCCACCCCGGGCACCAAATGTAACTTGTTCGGAATTGACTGCTCCGCCCACCGTCCGCTCGGCGGTTGAAGCATATTGAATTTTGGGGAAAGGTTTTTTGAATATGTATAATGGAAAACGTATTTTTATTATATTTCTCGGGGTGTGGCTTTTACTTTCGACATTCGCAGTAACTCTATTTTCGTTAGGCAATCCAATAATGCGCGCGGTTATAGGAATGGCGTGGGGAGTTATTGTTTTTTGGATTATGATTTGCGGTAGCCTTATGTATCGTTTTCGCGAACCAATTCGAAACGCTGTAATAAAAATTCGACTTCCTTGGCAGATAAAATTCGTTCTTTTTGTAACCCTCCTCGCGCTTCTCGAAGAGACAATCACCACAACAATGACGAACCTCGCGCCGGTTTTTGGTGTAAAGATTGGGGAAGCATATATTACCGCGTCTGCAAATTTTTTTGATGTTGTATTTTTCCACAGTGCCATCAATTTTATAGGTCCTTTTATTTTTTGGGCACTTGCGCTTCAGCGATATAATTTTAGCCCATTCGCCGCATTTCTCACCTTTGGAGTTAGCGGTGTATTCGCAGAAGTATCGTTTAGCGGCCCACAGCATTTTTCAGAATTTGGGTTCTGGATTTTTGTCTACGGACTTATGATTTTTCTCCCCGCTTATTCGCTCCCTTCAGCAGAAGCGCGCGGCGCGCGACCGGCAAAATTTTATCACTACATTCTGATGATATTTTTGCCAGCGCTTTTTGTTCCCTTATTTGCATGGATTCCAAAAGTAATTGACCCCGCTCACCCGCAACCAACACATTTTTTACCGCTTAAACCTTGAGTACTAAGAATTTGCTGCCAGAGCACAAAATTAGTACACTAATTTTGTGAGCGCTACCACCCCATGAAAAGAACAATTTACATTTTGGCCTTCACGTTTTTGGGTTTTTTGCTCCAGTTTTTGATTCATGCCTGGGTTGAAATTTGGTATATCGGGCTTCTGATCAGCAATTTCTCGACATATGGCCTTGGTTTATCCTGGCAGCAGTGGTTTTTGGTTCATCATGTGCTGGCGGTGATATTATTGATAGCGGGAATTGTGTTTGGGTATTTGCAAGGCCGTTATTGGTGGAAGCAGATATATGTGCTTAAGCGGTGGAGAAAGAAAATTTAAAATTATCTGGATCCCCGCCTCCCGCCCGCCTGAACTCCCGCCTGACTTCGAAAAGACGAAGTCATTTCGGGCAGGTCGTCCAAGCGAAGTCGGGCAGGTCGCGGGGATGACAATGACATGATTCCGCTTGAAGAATTCAAAAAATTAGATCTGCGCGTCGCGGAGGTGATAGCCGCCGAGAAAGTGGAAGGATCGGACAAACTCCTCAAGCTTCAAATTGACATTGGCAACGAAGAACGGCAACTGGTGGCCGGCATCGCTCAATTTTACGCGCCGGAAGATATGGCAGGTCGCCGAATTGTCGTGATTGTCAATCTCGAGCCGAAAATTTTTTTGGGATTAGAGTCCCAGGGGATGCTCCTGGCAGCTGATGACGAGGGCCGGCCGGTACTCTTGGAGCCCCATTCGCCAGTTCCGCCGGGCAGCAAAATAAGATAATTTAGGCTTAAATAAGCTATTTTTGAATGCGCCAGTCGACTGGCGCATTGATTTTTGTCTGCTTTTGTGCTAGGACGTACAATCACCAGAGTTATGGTGATATAAATCAAAAACAGCAGGGCGGGCAGCATTTAGTTCAAACACGGGGATCGAATTGGATTCATTGACCCCCGTGTTTTTTGTTAACTTGACAAATTTTTCTATGGGAGTAGGATAGAAGTATGGAATATGGGAGAATATGGTGAAGCCATTAATTTGGCCCTTTTTGTTTTTGCATCTAGGGATGTATTTTTGTGTCCCAAAAAATGACTAAACAACCAAATTCCCCGCTTTTTGATAAAGGCGGGATTGTTACCAAGATGCGCAAAGGGATGGCGGCCAAGCGCAAGCGCTTTGGCGCGACTTTGGAGGTAATGGATTTGCCGAACCTGATCGAGATTCAGACAGAATCCTACCGCCAGTTTTTTGAGCAGGGACTCAAGGAGCTATTTGAAGAAATCAGTCCGATAAAAGATTTCACCGGGAAAAATCTCGAGCTTCACTTCGGACAGTATTTCCTGGACAAGCCGAAATTCAGCGAGCTTAAGGCCAAAGAACGAAATACTACCTTTGAGGCGCCGCTTTACGTGCAGGTGAAACTCGTCAACAAAGCAAAAAATAAAACCAAGACCCAGGATGTCTATTTGGGAGATTTTCCTTTGATGACGAACCGCGGGACATTTGTGATCAATGGCGTGGAACGGGTCGTCGTCTCGCAGTTGATAAAATCCCCGGGTGCTTTTTTCAGCGCCGAATATCAGCGCGGCCGCAATTACTACGGCGGGAAGATTATTCCAAACCGCGGGGCGTGGCTGGAGTTTGATACCGATTTGAACGGGGTGATTGGCGTGAAGATCGACCGGAAACGCCGCATCCCGATCACGGCCCTTCTGCGGGTCTTCGGAGTATCTTCGGACGAGCAGATTCTAGGCGCATTCGCGGACATTGATACCAACCCCGACCAAAAATATATTCAAAATACTTTGGAAAAGGATCCGTCAAAGAACGCGGACGACGGCTTTAAAGAAGTTTACAAGAGAATTCGCCCAGGCGATCTGGCGACAGTGGACAATGCCAGGTCTTTGATTGAGGCAATGTTTTTCAATTTTGATCGCTATGATCTGTCCCTGGTCGGGAGATACAAATTCAACCAACGCCTGAACATCAGCGGCCGGGAGGACCGGATTTTAACGAAAGAAGATTTGATTGCCGTGATCCGGGAGATCATCAGGCTTAATAATTCCCAGGAGCATCCTGACGATATTGATCATTTGGCCAATCGCCGGATTCGCGCCGTTGGCGAACTCATACAGACCAAATTCCGCGTCGGACTCCAGCGGATGAGCCGAATCGCGAAAGATCGCATGAGCCTGGCGGATTTGGATACCGCCACGCCAGCCCAGCTTATCCATGTTCGGCCGATCGTCGCGGTGATGCAGGAATTTTTCTCCTCCTCTCAGCTTTCGCAGTTTATGGATCAAACCAACCCTCTGGCCGAGTTGGAACACAAGCGGCGCTTATCCGCGATGGGCCCGGGGGGACTGTCCCGCGAGCGAGCGGGTTTTGAGGTGCGCGATGTGCACCGCTCACACTATGGCCGTTTGTGCCCGATTACTACTCCGGAGGGACCGAATATCGGCTTGGTTGCCCATATGGCTTCCTATGCCCAGCTGAACGAATTTGGGTTTATCGAGACCCCTTATCGCAAAGTCGCGAGCGTGGGCGGGCGGAAAAAAGTAACGGACGAGATTGTTTATCTGGACGCATACGAAGAAGAAAAGATGATTATTGCCCAGGCCAATACGCAACTGGACGAGAATGGATTTTTTGTAGAGGAACGGGCCCAGGTCCGGGTTCATGGGGAACCGTCCATTGCCGCGACCGAAGAGATCAACTATATGGACGTCTCCCCCAAACAGATCGTATCGGTTACGACTTCGCTTATTCCCTTCTTGGAGCATGATGACGCCAATCGCGCGCTGATGGGTTCGAACATGCAAAGACAGGCGGTGTCCTGCATCCGGCCACAGGCGCCGATTGTCGGCACCGGTGTTGAGGAAAAAGCCGCTTTTGATTCCGGACAGGTGATTGTCTGCGAAAAGGACGGGACGGTTCATTCAGTAACTGGTGACAGGATCATCGTTTTGGAATCAGGCGGGGTGAAGCGCGAATACCCCTTGAAAAAGTTTTTGCGTTCCAACACCTCAACCAGCATCAACCAGAAGCCGATAGCGCGGCGGGGGCAAAAAGTCGTGCGCGGTCAGGTCCTGGCAGACGGCCCCGCCACCGAGCTGGGGGAACTGGCTTTGGGACAGAACGTGCTGGTCGCCTTTCTTTCCTGGCGCGGATACAATTATGAAGACGCGGTAATTATTTCATCGCGAGTTGTGGAACAAGACAGATTCAGTTCCATCCACATCGAAGATTTTAAAGTCGATGTCCGGGACACCAAGCTGGGACCGGAAATCGTTACGCGCGATATTCCGAACGTCGGCGAGGAAAAATTGAAAGACTTGGACGAAAACGGGGTCATACGGATCGGGGCGCAGGTCAAAGCCGGTGACATATTGGTCGGGAAAATCACGCCCAAAGGCGAAACCGATCTCACCGCCGAAGAAAAACTTTTGCGGGTTATTTTTGGCGAAAAATCCAGGGACGTCAAAGACACGTCTCTGACGCTCCCGCACGGCGAGTACGGGAAAGTCGTGAACATTCGCGAATTTTCCCGAGACCGCGGGGACAAACTGCCGACCGGTGTTGTCCGTTCAATTCAGGTATCGGTCGCGGTTTTGCGCAAAATTTCCACGGGTGATAAAATGGCCGGCCGGCACGGCAACAAAGGCGTTATCTCCAGGATTGTTCCGGTTGAAGACATGCCTTTTATGGAAGACGGAACCCCTGTTGACATCATTCTCAACCCTTTGGGAGTGGCGTCGCGTATGAATTTGGGCCAAATTTTGGAGACCCATCTCGGCTTAGCCGCTCACAAGCTGAATTATCAAGCGGCCAGTCCGGCGCTGGACGGGGTCTCCGAAGAGGCGATCAAAGAGGAATTGATCCGCGCCGGCTACTCCCCTGACGGCAAAGTCAAACTGCACGACGGCCGGACCGGCGAATCGTTTGATGAAAAGGTTACCGTGGGGTATATCTACATGATGAAGCTTCATCATTTGGTGGACGACAAGATGCATGCCCGTTCCACTGGCCCGTATTCACTGATTACCCAACAGCCCTTGGGCGGGAAAGCGCAGTTTGGCGGCCAGCGGTTTGGAGAAATGGAGGTCTGGGCTCTCGAGGGATACGGCGCGGCCCATACCTTGCAGGAGATGCTGACGATAAAATCCGACGATGTGGTCGGCCGTTCCAGAACCTATGAATCAATTGTCAAGGGAGAACCGATCAAAACCCCGAACGTGCCGGAATCCTTTTTGGTGTTGGTGAAAGAACTGCAGTCTTTGTGCCTGGATGTCAATCTCATCGGGGAACATTTTGAGGAAGACGACCAGTCCGGAGAAATTGGCGAACTTGCGACCATACCGCGGGAGGCAGAGACGCGGCAGGAAGCGACCGCGGCCAAAAAGGAAAAGGCGGAAGCCTAAATTATATGACCCATAAAAGCTCCGAATTCAAGGCTGTCCAGATCAAACTCGCTTCCCACGAGCAGATTTTGGAGTGGTCCTACGGCGAAGTGACCAAGCCGGAGACGATCAACTACCGGACCCAGCGGCCGGAAAAAGACGGGCTGTTCGACGAGAAAATTTTCGGTCCGGTCAAAGATTGGGAATGCTATTGCGGGAAATACAAACGAATCCGCTACAAGGGAATTATTTGCGATAAATGCGGGGTGGAAGTCACCCGCGCCCAGGTTCGGCGCGAGCGAATGGGACACATTGGTTTGGCGGTTCCGGTCGCGCACATCTGGTTTTTCCGCGGCGTCCCGTCGCGTCTCGGCCTGATTTTGAATTTATCGGTTCAGGATTTGGAAAAGGTGATTTATTTTGCGTCTTACATCATCACGCACGTCAACGATGACGCCCGAGCCGAAACCCTGGCGCAGATCGAGAGGGAGTTTAAGATAAAAAAGAAAGAGATCGAAGATCGCTACGCAAAAATTTTGCAGCGTTTGAAGTCTCCCAAAGCGAAAGAGGAGGATCAAGGCCAGGATGCCGACAAACTCCAGGACAATATGACGCATGAGATCACAAACCTGGAGCGAATTCGGGACTTGGCCCGCTCCGAGCTTCGTTCTTTGAAGAAAATGCAGGTTATTTCCGAACTCGAATATCGCGATTTGTCTCTCAAGTACGGCCCTGTCTTCAAGGCCGGCATTGGCGCGGAAGCCATAAATCAGCTCGTGAAAGAAGTGAATTTGGAACAGCTGATGGCCGATTGCGAAGGGGAGCTCAAGGTCACCGAGGGCGCGTCGAGACGCAAAATTATCAAGCGTTTAAAACTTGCCAAGTCATTGCTTAAAGCGGGATTGCGGCCAGAATGGATGCTCATTTCCGCCCTGCCGGTGATCCCGCCGGATTTGCGGCCAATGGTCCAGCTTGACGGCGGCCGGTTTGCCGCGTCTGACCTGAATGATCTGTATCGCCGGGTAATCAACAGGAATAACCGCCTGAAACGGCTTCTGGAAATCAATGCTCCCGAAGTCATCACGAGGAACGAGAAACGGATGCTCCAGGAGGCGGTGGATGCCCTGATTGACAATTCCATGCGGCACGGCAAGGAGGTTACGGCCTCGACCGGTCAGCGCCGGAAACTGCGGGCGCTGGCAGACATGCTCAAAGGCAAACAGGGGCGTTTCCGTCAGAATTTGCTCGGTAAAAGAGTGGACTATTCCGGCCGGTCGGTCATCGTGGTCGGGCCGGAGCTGAAACTCAATCAATGCGGCCTGCCGAAGCGCATGGCCTTGGAATTATTTAAACCTTTTGTTATTTCCAAACTGATTTCCCGCGAATACGCGCATAATGTGCGTTCTGCCAATCGGCTGATTGAACAGGAACGGGCCGAAGTCTATGACATTCTCGAAGAGGTGACCCAAGGGCATTATGTGCTCCTAAATCGCGCCCCGACCCTGCACCGTTTGGGTTTTCAGGCATTTCAGCCGGTTTTGATCGAAGGGAAAGCCATTCAGATTCATCCGATGGTTTGTCAGGCATTCAACGCGGATTTTGACGGCGACCAGATGGCCGTCCACGTGCCCCTCACCGCGAGCGCGCAGCATGAGGCCAAGGAACTGATGGCCTCGGCCAAAAATTTATTAAAGCCGGCCAGCGGCGAGCCGATCATGACCCCGGACAAGGATGTCGTTTTGGGCTGTTATTATATTACCCACATTCAGGAAGGGGCCCACGGCGAGAACAAATTATTCGGCAGCATCAACGAAGCCATCCTGGCGCATCAATCCAAGGTCGTCTCGCTCAAGGCGAGGGTCAAGGTACGTATCAAAGGGGAATTGATCGAGACTTGCGTCGGACGGATTCTTCTCAACAATCTATTGCCGGAAGAGATGCGGTTCATCAATGAAGTCATGGACAAGAAGCGCCTGCGGAGCATCATACGCGAATGCTACCGGCAGTTGGGGACCGAACGCACCGCGCAACTGGTGGACGACATTAAAAAATTGGGGTTTTTGCAGCTGACACAATCGGGGTTGTCCTGGGGGATGGACGATTTGCGGGTGCCTGCGATCAAATATGAATTGCTGAAGAAGGCGGACGAGGAAGTCCAGCAGACGTATCGGCAGTATCGCGAGGGATTGTTGACGGAAAACGAGCGTTACAATCGTGTTGTGGAGATTTGGATGGAAACCCAGGGGAAGATAACCGACCAGGTTACAAAATCACTGGATCCCGAGGGTTCGGTGTACTCGATGGTTGTTTCGGGCGCGCGGGGATCGCTTTCCCAGGTGTCCCAGATGACCGGCATGAAAGGCCTGGTCGTAAACCCGGCCGGGGATATTATCGAATTGCCGGTCAGAGACAGTTTTAAAGAAGGGTTAAGCATTCTCGAATATTTCATCTCGACTCATGGTTCCAGAAAAGGCATGAGTGATACGGCGCTTCGAACCGCGGATGCGGGGTACCTGACCCGCCGTCTGGTGGACGTGGCGCAGGACGTGGTCATCAATGAAGAAGATTGCGGCACGAAGACGGGCGTTGTCATCTCCCGCAAAGACACTGAAAGCATCGGCAAAACCATGGCCGAGCGGTTGTTCGGACGAGTTCTGGCCGCCGACGTTTCAGATCCAAAGACAAAAAAAGTTTTGGCGCCAAAAGGGAAGCCGATAGACGACATCTTGGGCCAAAGTCTGGATAAGCACGAAGTCGAAGAAGTGGTTGTTCGTTCAGTGATGCATTGTGTTCTGAACCGCGGGGTTTGCGCGGCCTGCTACGGTTTCGACCTCGGATTCAATAGAATGGTGGATTTGGGGACCGCGGTCGGGATAATCGCGGCGCAGGCCATTGGCGAGCCGGGAACGCAACTGACCATGAGAACCTTCCATACCGGCGGAGTCGCCGGACTCGATATTACGCAAGGCCTGCCGCGAGTCGAGGAATTGTTTGAGGCCCGGTCTCCCAAAGGCCAGGCCGTGGTTTCGGAAATTGACGGCATTGCTTACATATCCAAAGTGTCGGACAAAGAAATAATTTTACGGATAGAATCGGCCGATATTCAGAAAGACGAATATCTCCTTCCTTCGGGGAAACCCCAGATCCTGGATGGCGAAAAGGTCAAAAAAGGCGAGCCGATTTTGATTGATGAGCAAGGGGAAGTGGTGAGAGCAAAAGAGTCGGGAATTGTCAAAATTCAGCAGGAAGACGGTCAGAGGAAAATTGTGGTCATCCGGGAAGCGGAAAATTTTCGGGAATACGCCGTGCCCGCGAGCGTCAATCTGGCGATTCAGGATCGCGACCTCGTGGTAAAAGGGCAGCAGCTTTCCGAAGGAAATTTGAACCTTCACCAGATTATGCAGCTTCGCGGCATTCCCGAGTGCCAGTCCTACATCATTCGCGAGGTTCAGAACATTTATTCTTCCCAGGGGCAGAATATCGCGGAAAAACATATTGAAATCATCGTTCGTCAGATATTCTCCAAAGTCCGCGTCGCGGACGTTGGAGATTCGGAATTTTTGGTTGGAGACGTGGTTGAGCGGCTCAAGCTTGCCGAAATCAACCGAAAGCTGGCGAAAAACAAAGCGAAGCTCGTACAAATCGAGCCCCTGCTCATGGGCATCACCAAATCCTCGCTCAACACCGAATCATTCCTGGCGGCCGCTTCCTTCCAGGAAACGACCCGCGTGCTCATCGAAGCCGCCGTAACGGCCAAGACCGACCATCTGCGGGGCCTCAAGGAAAATGTGATCATCGGCAAACTCATTCCGGCCGGAACGGGGTTTAGCAAAGAACGGCTTCGGCAAATCGAGGATCAGATCGTGGTCGCAGAAGATGTCGAATAGTTTTATTTCAGCGATTTGATTTTGGCCTGGAGTTTGGTTTGCCGATCTTTCGCCGTTTCAAAATCGGCTTTGATTTTTTCGACTATTTCGGGCGGGGCTTTCTTGAGAAAGTCCTTTTTGGCCAATTGGGTTTCAAGTCTCTTTACGATTTCGTCCGTTTCTTTCAGGATTTTTTCGGTCAGCACCAGCTCTTTTTTCGGGTCAAAGCCTGGAATAATGAGGTAAACCCTGGTCCCTTCCCAGAGAGAGTATGGCATTTTTTTGGTTTCATCGATGCTTTCAAAATTCAGCTTGACTCGGGCGAGCTTTTCTATGATAGATGTTTGCTCTTTTATCCAGGAAAGGCGTTTTGGCAATTCCAAATAAGAAGAGAAAATTTCTTTTGGATCTTGGCGGTATTCGGCGCGTATGTTTCTCAAATCGGTGACTAAATCCCGCAAGGTTTGCATTTTTTTCCCAACTTCTAACTTCAAACTTCTAACCTCCAACACGGGGTATTCTTGAATCATCAGGGATTCTTTGGAAAATTGGGACCAGATGTGTTCAGAAACAAAAGGAATAAACGGGTGCCAAAGTTTGAGAAGCACGGCCAGAACATACGGTAAAATCTCTTGACTATTTGATCTTTGATCTTTGATTTTTGATATTTCTATGTACCAGTCCGCGAGGTCATTCCAGGTAAATTTGAGAAGCTCCTCCCCGGCACCGCCAAAATCCAGTTTTTTCAATTTTTCGTCAACATCAGAGGCGACCTCAACCATCCTGCCAAGGATCCATTCATCGGCCAGGGTCTCGGCTTTGGGGGTCTCCGATTTTTCGTTAATTTTTACGGTTCCCAGGATATACCGGGAAATGTTCCAAAATTTATTAACAAAATTTCTAAAGGATTGAATTTTGGTTTCGTCAATTTTGAGATCATTGCCGGGACTGATGCCAATGCACAAAGAGAGCCGCAATGCATCCGCCCCGTATTTTTGGATGATTTCCAAAGGACTCATGGCATTGCCTTTGGATTTGCTCATTTTTTTGCCCTGCGCATCCCGAACCAGGCCGTGTAGATAGACAGTTCGAAACGGAATATCATCAATTGCGTATCCGGTCATCAGCACCATTCTCGCCACCCAGAAAAACAGAATGTCATACCCGGTTTCGAGAACAGTGGTGGGATGGTAAGTTTTGAGGTCGGGAGTTTCGGCGGGCCAGCCCAGAGTTGAAAAAGTCCACAGGCTGGAAGAGAACCAGGTATCGAGAGTGTCCGGATCCTGGGTCAAAGCGGTACTCTGACAAGACTTGCATTTCGCCAGCGCATCAACCTCGACCGTTATTTCGCCGCAGTTTCCGCAGTACCAGACCGGGATGCGGTGGCCAAACCAGATTTGGCGAGAGATGCACCAGTCTTTGAGGTTCTCCATCCATTGGAGATAAGTTTTCTCAAACTTTTTCGGGACAATTTTTATCGATCCGGTTTTGACTGCCTGCGCGGCGATTTCTTTAAGTGAAAATTTTCTGCCGGGGATTTTCTGGTTGACGCTGACGAACCATTGTTTGGAAACCATGGGCTCCACTATATCGCCGGAGCGGTAGCAGTAGCCGACGTTGTGAGGGAGGTCTTCCGTTTTTTCCAGGTACCCCCCCTCTTTTAGTTCTTCAATGATTTTGCCGCGCGCTTCTTCGGCGGTCAGATTGGCATACTCCTCAAAGCCGTGATCGGATGATTCCTTTTCATCTACCCTCCCGTCCGGAGTGAACATATTGATGATTGGCAGCCGATGCTTTTGCCCGATTTCGAAATCCAGAGGATCGTGGCCCGGGGTAATTTTCAAAACCCCGGTCCCGAAATCGCAGTCCACCCGTTCGTCGGCGATCACGACAAGTTCCCGATTGACCAGGGGGAGCATAATATTTTTTCCGACATATTTTTTGTAGCGGCTGTCTTTGGGATTTACTGCCACTGCGGTGTCCGCCAGCATTGTCTCCGGTCGAGTGGTGGCAATGGTCAACCCCCCTTTCTGTTTGCTGAATGGATATCGGATATAGTAGAGCTGTCCCGCGACCGGATGGTATTCCACCTCGTCATTAGCCAGGGTGGTCCCGCACCCCGAACACCAATTTACAATGCGTTCTCCTCGGTAGATGAGTTTATCATCATAAAGTTTTTTGAAGATTGTCCGAACGGCAAGGGAAAGCTCGGGTGAGAGCGTGTACTTTTCGCGGGACCAGTCGCAGGACGCGCCCATTTTGCGAACGGCGGTTTGAATACTCCCCCGCGTTTTTTCGACGAATTCATTAATTCGTTTCAAAAGTTCCTCGCGACCAAGGTCGTGGCGATTCTTCTTTTCCGTTTCCCAGATTTTTCGCTCCACCACGTTTTGGGTGGCGATGGCCGCGTGGTCAGTGCCGGGAAGCCAGAGCGTTTTTTTGCCGGACATCCTCGACCATCTCGCGAGAATATCCTGAACAGTCAGAAACAGGGCGTGGCCCATATGCAACTCCCCGGTCGCGTTCGGGGGCGGCATTGACATGGAAAATACCCCGGCTTTCCAATATCGGTCCGAGGCGGTCTCCAGGTTATCAGGATTAAATAAACCGGAAGCTTCCCATTTCTGATAGATATCATTTTCTACCGGGCCGGGTAGGTAGGTTTTTGGAATTTCTTTCATGCGAGTATTTTAACATAATTGGCGGGATTTTTATATTGTTTTTAGGCCCAGCTTTTAAGTTCAAGATTCGGGTTGGCCCGAACCTTGTGAAGAGTGGCAAAATGGCCGGCGCTGGCGTGGTGATACGCGGCAAGAGCGATCATGCCGGCGTTGTCAGTAGTCAATTTAGAATGTGGAATATAGAATTTAGAATGTGGAAGGTTAAGCTTCAGTTCTCGTTTCAGGGTTTGTTGGAGTTTTTGGTTTGCGGCGACACCGCCACCGAGAAGAATAGTTTTGACTTTGAATTTTTTTGCGGCACGAAGGGTTTTGGCGACTAGCACGTCAACAATCGCATGCTCCACAGACGCGGCAATATCGGCTTTGAGTTTATGGCTTGCGGTTTTTATTTTTCTGCGCATAAGCATATAAAGCACGGCGGTCTTCAAACCCGAAAAAGAGAAATTGAAATTGTTTTGTTCAAGCATGGGCCTTGGGAAATCAAAAGCCTTGGCATTGCCTTTCGCGGCAAGCTTCGCGATGGCCGGCCCTCCCGGATAGGGCAGGCTTAAAATTTTCGCGATTTTGTCAAAAGCCTCGCCCGCCGCATCATCGACAGTTTGGCCCAAGATTTTGTACCGCCCGACTTTTTTCACAAGGACGAGCATTGTGTGTCCGCCCGAAACGATCAGCCCCAAGGCAGGGAAGCTTATGGCTCGTAGGTGGTAGCTTGCAGGGAGAGCGGACAAGAGATGGCCTTCCAAATGATTGATGGGGATAATTGGTACATTTAAGGCGAAGCCGAGGGCTTTGGCGGTGTCAACGCCTGTCATGAGCGAAGTGATCAGGCCCGGCCCCGCGGTTACTGCGATGCCGTTTATTTCCCGCAGAGTAATGTTGGCGTTCTTCAAGGCCAATTTTATCGCGGGGAGAATTTTGGGAATATGGGCGCGCGCCGCCATTTCCGGGACAATGCCGCCGGTTTTTCGGTGCAGCGCGATTTGAGAGTAGATGACGTTGCTCCTCAATTCAAGTTTACCGCGAACGGCTTTGAGTACCGCCGCGCTGGTCTCGTCCGCGGAAGTTTCGATTGCCAGGACAATAATTATTTTTGTACTCATTTAGTCAATTGTTTTAACCTTTTTCTGAAAAGATAAAACAAAACTCCGACCATCAAGACGGCAATTGCCGCGAGGATAAAAAAAATTTCTTTTTCGCGGTTGACAAACGCTTCGCTGGCGTAAACAATGAATATCCCGTAGGGCAGTTCCGCGAGGGTAGTCACTAAAAGATATTTCCAAAAATGATAGCGAAGAATACCAAAGATGTAGCCCGTTTCCGAAGGAGTGGCCAGACGGAAAAGCAGGACCAGGTAGAACTCCATCTGGTTCGCGATTTTGTGAATCCACGAATCCAGTTTCTCCGAAGAAATGATCCGGCTGACAATCGGAAACCCCAGGTAGCGGCCGATGCCATAGGCGGCGGCTCCGCCGAGCATCCATCCGGTCATCAGAAAGAGAAAAGTTAAGGCCGTGCCCCAGATAAGTACTGCGGCGGGCACCAGCGGTACGCTTGAAAACGGCGAGAGCATGGCCGAGAGCGCGGTTAGACCGATGAAAACGGAAATTCCAATGGCGCGGTGACTTTGGATGTATTTTTCAACCGCCCCCACAGAATTCAAAAAAACATCCTGAAAATAAGAGGAGGACCAGAAGATGATTATAAGAGCGATTAAAAAAATTAGGACGAAAAGCTGTTTTTTGCTCACCCTTTTAGAAATCCTTATTGTTGTAAATGTAAGCATGATTTACCCGCCTAGAAAATCAATAAAAAGCCGCCTCTCAAACTTCGCTCGAGGCGGCTTTGAAAAGCCAAGCTTAGGTTTAGACTGCTGGCCGCCCCATATCAGCACCAGATTTGTTTCGTCCCATGGTTAACAGTTCATACACTGCGGACAGCCCTACCAAAATATAGATAATTTTTGAAACTGTCGCTGTCTGCCCGCCAAAAAGATCGCCAATGTCCCAATTAAAAATGGCCAAAACAAGCCAATTGAGCCCGCCAATGGCCAACAATGCAAAAGTCACCGTGTGTAGCCCCTTCATGTGCTTCACCCCCTCTCATGGCCACTATAGCAGATTTTCACCCCGTTACCAACCGAAAGTAGTAACGCGCGGGGGGTGACAATTGTCAATGGTAACGGGGTGAATTAATTTCACAAACTAGGCGTGAATTTCGGGATGATGCGTCGATTCGTGGGTAAAATACAGCAAACGGATCAGAAAATAGCCGATCAGGGCGTAGATCAGCATGGCAAACAAAGTTGTAAACTCAATGACAAAACCTTGAATGCTTGCCGGGGAAGGAAATATCCCCCGGAAGGGCGCAAGCAAGGGCTGGCTCGTGTCATACACCCAATTTACAAAGGGCGCTTGGGCGCTGGCCCCGAAAAGACGCAGAATGAACCGCAACCCGAGGACCACTTCAACAAGTCCGAAGACAAAGTTGATTAGAAAAGTAAAATTTTTCATAACATCACCTCCCTTTACCATGGAGTATAGCAAAGGGGACTGAAAAAATTATGAAGATCGATTCTAGTGAACGGCGTATCTTTGCGCCAACATGAGGAGCGCTTTCAAATCGAAAGGTTTGGCCAAAAAATCAGCCGCGCCGACTTCCCGCGCGATTTCCGCGAGATCATTGTGCGCCGAAACGATTACGACAGGAATATTCCTTGTTTGTTCATCTGCTTTCAAAAGCCGGGTCACTTTCGCCCCATCCATTTCCCCTGGTATCCACAAATCCAAAAAGATAAGAGCGGGGCTGATTTCTTTTGTCTTTTCCAAAACCATCTCCCCTTTATCACAAATCCAAACGGCGTATCCTTCGCTTTCCAGGATGGTTTTTATGAGCTCGACTATGCCGGGGTCGTCCTCCACAATCAAGATTTGTTTCGTATTCATTTCTTTAAGGGCAGAGTAAAATAAAAAATGCTTCCTTTTCCTTCTTCGCTTTCCACCCAGATGTTTCCTCCGTGCTGATGGATGATTTGATGAGAAATATATAAGCCCAGACCCAATCCCGAAAAGGCTTTCGATCCGGGTCCGTGCGCCTGAAAAAATCTTTTGAAAATGTCGCTCTTTTGATCATCCGGGATGCCGATTCCAAAATCCTGAACGCTAATTTGCGCGATTTCACCGTTCCTACCCAATTTGATAATAATTTTGTCGGAATTTGGAGAATATTTTACCGCATTATCTATGAGATTAGTCAGAACCTGGCCAACGCGATGCGGATCGCCGACGGCCATATTGTTTATTTCACCGTCGAGCATTATTTGATGCCTCGTGCCGGCCAGCCGAATGTCCTCGATAATTTCATTGGTCAACGCATTAATGTCGAACTCGGTTTGTCGAAATTTCAGCTTTCCCGCGCCGATCCGCGAAACATCCAAAAGATCGTTCACAAGATTGGTCAATCTGTCGATCTCCAGATTCATCTTGCGCAGAAATCCTTCCAAATTTTTATCTTTTCCTCCCAAATATTTTTGCAAAAGCTGAGTGAAACCTTTGATTGTGGTTATCGGAGTTTTGAGCTCATGACTGGCAATGCTCAAAAATTCATCTTTTTGTCTGGATAGCTTAATTAATTCGCGTTCTGCATCCTTTCTCTCCGTAATATCGTGGGATATTCCAAGGACCCCTATCACATCGCCCTGGATATTTCGATAAACCGTTTTTGTGGAAAGATATGTTCTTTCAATTCCTCCTACGGTTATTGTTTCATCATATGTCAAGGGCAGACCCGTTTGTAATACTTGACGGTCAGTGTCAGTAATTTGGTCGGCAATTTGGGACGAGAATAAATCATAAGCCGTTTTGCCAATTATTTGTCCCTTCGTCGCGCCGATCGATTCAGCCCCAGCCGAATTTATTATTAAATAACGGCCTCGCAAGTCTTTTACGAAGACGACGTCAGTGATGCCCTCGATGACAGCGGACAGCAGACTGTCATGAGCCTTGACAGCCTCCTCCGCGATTTTTCTACGGGTAATGTCGCGGGTAATACATCCCGCGCCGATTATCTCTCCCTTTTCATTTTTGATTGGAGAGAGCGAGTGCGAGACATAAAATAAACTTCCGTCTTTGCGTTTCCGGACGGATTCATGGTTTTTTACGCTTACCCCTTCGCCAACCCGCCGCAGCATATTCATTATTTCCTCCACCCGATTTTGGGGGACAAGCAGCGTGATCGGCTGGCCGATGATTTCATCCGCCGAATAGCCATAAAGTTTTTGTGCCCCCGCATTTCAGGTCGTGATTGTTCCGTTGAGAGTTTGGCTCAAGACGGCATCTTCAGTTGATTCGACAATTGTCGCGAGCCTCGATTGCAAATCCTGCATGCTGTGATTCAGGCGGTAAATGGTGATCGCTTGGGCGGCGCTGTTCCCGATGAATGTACAAAGAGCGCGATCTTCGTCGGTGAATTTGTGAGATTTTTTGTAGCACAAAATAATGTTGCCATAAACATAATTTTTGTACCAAATGGGAACAAAGACCACGCTCTGCGTGTATTGTTTGGCATCGCTTCGGAGGGATTTATCTCTTGACGCATCGCGCACAAATATAACAGTTCTGGATTTAAAAGTTTTGGCTGTGCGACCTTTCTTTCTCGGCTGCATCGGGTAAAATGGCGTGTTGGGAGTTTTGTAGATGAGTTCAAAAACGCCTTGATTTTTGTCCCGCACCCAAGTGAAACCAAAATCAGCGCCCAGCACTTTTAGACCAGCGTGGATAAATTTCTGTAGAATTTCTTTTTCGGCAGTGGCGCGTATGCACGCCAAAACAACCTCATTTAAAAAACTGATTTTTTGAAGCATAGAACTTTGCATAGGTGCAAAAAGTAGTCGCTAGGCAGTTGTGCCTAGCGACGAGCGGTTGCCGTTTTTTGGAATGTAACTATGGTATCAATTTCATTCATAAAGCGACATTTTCGGACGGCCATTCGCTTTAGTCCTTTCTCTGCCAGGACATCTTCGTATTGGCTAAGCCGTCGGAATTTTCCGGACGGCGTAAATCGGAAATTATCGTCCGCAAGTGCCTCATACAATACGAGGTACCCCCCAGGCGCAATCACGCTGCCAATTTGACACAACGTCTCTTCCCAATCCTGATCATCCACAATATGCAGACCAACCCTGCCGAAGATGACAATTTGCAGACTTTCTTCCGCAAAAGGTGGGTGTCGACCGTGGCTGTTTCCAGTTAGCTCATGAGCAAAACCATAAGTTATGCATTTTACATCTGACCGTTTCAGAACCTGCCTGACTTGCCTTCGGGCCAGGTTAACATATTTTTGGCAAAAATCGATAGCTCGATAATCTCCCCCAGCTTCATCCACGATGATCGGCAAGAGTCTTAAGAGCAGATTTCCCGGCCCACAGCCGATCTCCAGGACACGCGCCTTTTCACTTACGAGCGGCATTGTTACATCGGCCACGCAGTTGATCAGCTTTTTGTCGGCAGCACGCAGTTTTCTGTTCATTTTCTCCAATTTCTCGCGCGATCTCCCGTTGTATGGGGTTAATTTCTCGGCCGCGTCAATATAGAGCGTTGTGACTATTGCTTCTGCCAAACCCAGCTTTTTACAGCGCTCAAATCGTTTTGACCAAAGCTCCTGCTGCTGTTGCAACAGGGTAGATAACAAGACCTTAATCATCATATCCTCCTTAAAAGACAAGACCGTTGGGCAACTTTCATAATGCCAAATCCAGAGAAATAAAGCAATAGTAATTTTTAATTTTTTTTTAATCTTTATATCCTATGATTACATTGAAGACCGTCTAATGTTCAACTAAAAGGGGGGCGAAATGCAATTATCGGCGATGTGCGTGGCCACCGATTTTGGGAAAGTGCTCGTTACATATGGCGACCGCGCAGAATTGCTTAAGGAGATTGTTCGACAGCAAGGCGGCAACGAGCGGGTAATAGAAGGAGTCTTCACCGATACGCTTAGTCTGGGGCTCGATACCGGTGTTTTTACAATGGGTGAGCTTTGGGAGATGGTTCAAGTGCAGGCGGCGTTTGGCGCATTGGGTCTAGACGATTTTTTTGCTTTTTGGAGACAGCAATATCAGCCCATAGTTCCGGTGGTGGAATATTATCTGGAGCTCCAGAAGAAAAAAATTTTGCTCATTGCTGTCTCGGATGCTGATGAGTTTGGTTTTGAGCATCAGCGCCGGATATTACGGCAAAGCGGCTTGGATTTTGGGGCCGTATTTGTTTCCTATCAACGACGCAAAAAGAAACCAAAGTTATTCGCAGATTTGGTTGTTTTCTTGAAAGAGAAGGGAATTGAACCCTCGCAATGCGTGGTGGTGGATGATCTTCACGCGCAGGCAGCCCAAAGGGAGTACGGATTTATTCCCGTGACATTTGATGGAACCACACAGGATGTCTCCGTCCTGCGGGAAAGCCTCTCGGCGATTTTTTGCGGGCCATAGCGATAAAAGCCATAAATAGGCAGCTGTCCCAAGGGGCGGCTACCTATTTTAATGAATTTTTAATCTAAACGAGCTATAATGGCTGTGTGGATTAAAAAGCTCAAATAATATGGTTATTTTACTTGTAGAAGATGAAAAAAAGCTCGCGGATTTTGTAAAAACCGCGTTGGAACACGAGCATTATAGCGTGGAATTAGCCTTTGACGGGGACGAAGCCCTCAAGAAACTGGCAATTTACGACTATGATCTGGTCATTCTGGATGTGATGCTCCCGAAAAAAGACGGCTTTCAAGTGTGCAAAGAAATCCGCGATATGGGACTCAAGGTTCCGGTATTAATGCTGACGGCGCGCGACCAGCCAGCTGACAAAGTCGCGGGTCTCAACGTCGGCGCGGACGATTATGTGGTCAAACCATTTGAGCTCAACGAGCTTTTCGCCAGGATTCGGGCGCTGACCAGGCGAGGCAATGACCTGAAACCGAATCGGCTGGCGGTTGGGGATTTGGTTTTGGACACAGCCAGCCACGAGGTAACCCGGGGCGGCAAACCCATTGATTTGACCAGCAAGGAATACCGGATTTTGGAGTACCTGATGCGCAACGAAGGCACTGTCTGCAGCCGCACGATGATCAACGAGCATATCTGGGGATTCAATTACGTGAAAAGCAATATTATCGACGTCTATATGAGCCGGCTGCGCTCCAAAGTGGATCAGGGGCAAACCAGTGCAGCTGATTCACACAGTCCACGGGGTCGGCTACAAGATTAAGACGCCGAACAATCAGCCCGAAAAAGTCGCCTCTCCGGCGCCTGCCGCTTTTTAATTTTGGTTTAAGCTTTGAATAGTATTATTAAGAAGGAGGGGACGGGCAGATCCGTCCTCTTCACCATAAACATAAAAAAGATTTATCGAATGCCAAAGTACGGAGAAAAAGTCAAAAAATAGTCGAGGAGCCCCCGCGGATACACGAATATAAACGAGGCTCCCCATAATTTGGCAAAGCGATGTTTTAGAATCGATTCTTTTTGATTTGCTCGAAAAGGGGTGATGGGAGGGTTTTTAGCAGGATTTAAAAATATGATGCCGAATTTGTCAAAAAGGAAGAAAATATTGTTCATTGCCGGACTGGTAATGGTCGTGGTTTTGGCATATCCCCTCGCCTTATTTGTCTATTACCTCTCCCAAGACGAACTTTCTGCCCGCGAAGTACCCCTGTCGACCAAGATTCTCGACCGAAACGGCCGCTTGCTTTACGAAGTTCATGGGGATATAAAAAGAACATATCTTCAGCCCGACGAGATTCCGGAAATAATACGGCAGGCAACCATCGCGGTCGAGGATAAGGATTTCTACCACCATGTCGGCTTCGATTTCACGGCCATAATCCGGGCAACGCTTAAAGATATTCAATCCCGGTCATTGCTCCAGGGAGGCAGCACAATTTCACAGCAGTTTGTGCGAAACGCGGTCTTAAGCCGTGAAAAAACCTTTGAAAGAAAGATTAAAGAAGCCGTGCTGACCGTATTGTTGGAGCTGCGGTATACCAAAGCGGAGATATTACACATGTATCTCAATGAAGTTCCTTACGGGTCGAATATTTACGGAATCGAAGCGGCGAGCCAGACTTTTTTCGCAAAACCGGCCAAAGATTTGACAGCGGCCGAGGCCGCTTATTTGGCGGTTCTGCCCAAGGCCCCGACCTATTATTCCCCCCACGGCGCAAACAGGGAAGATCTTGACGAGCGGACCCGCGGGGCACTTCTGTCCATGCGCGAGGAAGGATTTATTACCAACGAACAGCTGGAATTTGCACTGGCGGAAGAGGTCCAGTTTCAAAAGAACATAGCAAAAATTGCCGCTCCACATTTTGTGTTTTACGTGCAGGACCTGGTCGAGAAACAATATGGCGCAGATGTCCTGCGCCAGGGAGGCTTGCAAATTACCACCACCCTGGATCTGAACCTTCAGAACGTCGCGGAAGAGACTGTCGAGAAATATGCCGCCAGAAACGAAAAACAATTTCGCGCGACGAATGCGTCGCTTGTGGCACTCGATCCGCGTACCGGTCAAATATTGGCCATGGTCGGCAGCCGCGATTATTTTAATCCGCAATACGGCGCCGTAAATGTCGCGCTTCGTCCGCGTCAGCCGGGTTCATCTTTTAAACCATACGTGTACGCGGCAGCTTTCAAGGAGGGGATGGCTCCGGCGACCCTGCTTTTCGACGTCAGAACAAATTTCGGAAGATACGGCGGCCGGGATTACATCCCCAAGAATTATGACGGCCGAACCCGCGGGCCGATATCCATGAGGCAGGCTCTGCAAGGCTCGCTGAATATTCCGGCCGTGAAGACGCTGATGCTCGTTGGGATAGACGACGCGATCAATACGGCGGAGAGCATGGGTCTCACCACGCTTGGGGACCGCTCGCGATACGGGCCGGCCCTGGTCCTGGGCGGCGCGGAAGTGAAACTGCTCGAGCACACCGCCGGCTTCGGAACATTCGCGGCCGGGGGCGTGAAATATGAAACGGCGGCGGTTCTCAAAATTGAGGACAGCAAAGGGAAGATTTTACAGCAGTTTTCCCCGAAGCCGAGGCTGGCGTTGGATCCGGAGATTGCCTATCTGATAAATGACGTGCTTTCCGATAACGAGGCCCGGATGTTTATTTTTGCCAACAGAAAGAATGTTTTGACCTTGCCGGACCGCAAGGTCGCGGCCAAGACCGGAACGACGCAGGATTTCCGGGACGCCTGGACGATCGGCTACGTTCCGAGCTTGGCAACCGGCGTCTGGGTCGGCAACAATGACAATTCTCCCATGAGGTCCGGTGCGGACGGGTTGTACGCGGCCGCGCCGATTTGGAACGAGTTTATGAAGAAGGCTTTGGCGCTGACCCAAACCCCGCCGGAAAATTTCGCGAGGCCGGAAGGAATCGTGGAGATTCCCGTGGACAGTCTGTCGGGGAAATTGCCCACGCCATACAGCCCCAGCACAAAAATGGAAGTTTTTTCCAGTTTCAACGTGCCGACGCAAAAAGACGACATCCATGTCGCGGTCCCGGCTGGTAGCGGAAACTATGTTTCCACAGTCTTTCATTCAGAAAAACCTGATGATCCCGCGTGGGAAGGCCCGGTCCGGGCCTGGGCCCTGGCCCGCGGCTATGGTGACTCCAGTATCCAATTTGCCGGAACCCGCGATCCGGGTATTGCCATCAGTCTCTTCGGGGATAATGTGATCACTGCATTGCCGTGGAGTTTGCGCGTCGAAACCGCATCCGCCGAACCCGTACAAACTATCGAACTATATTTAAATAACCGCCCGATCGGAGTATATTCGGGCGGCGCGGCGGAATTTATTAGTAGCACAGCGCCTACTGCAGGTTCGTATATTTTGGGTATCAAAGCCGTCACATCAAACGACAATTACAATTATCAGGTTTTCAAGCTGGTTTTCTCTGACGAGCCGGCTTTGGCGAGTGTGCAAACTGATGTTGGCGGGGCCGAGACGGAACAGTCTTTTTGACAGTTATGAAAGGACGGTTTTGCGGATGCGGATGTTTTTGGGCGTGACCTCCACCAGTTCATCATCACCAAGATATTCGAGGGCATCCTCCAGCCCCATTGTCTTGGGCGCGTTGAAGTGTTTATCCGATCCCTCCCCCTTTGATCTCATGTTGGAGAGTTGTTTGGTTTTGCAGACATTGACGGCCAGATCCTGGCTTCGGGAATTTTGACCCACGACCTGCCCTTTGTACACGGCCACGCCTGGGCCTATAAACAGCACGCCACGGTCCTGGATATTCAACAGGCCGTACATATTGGTGACTCCGCTTTCGTAAGCCACCAAAGAGCCCTGGGAGCGCTCTTTCCAGCCGCCTGGCGGATCAGGCCGGAAATCAACGAAACTCGAATTGAAAATTCCCAATCCGTGCGCGTCGTTTAAGAATTCGGCTCGATAACCAAACAGCCCGCGCGTTGGAATAACAAATTCCAGATACCCCACCCCCTTCTCTATTTTCATATTTTGCATTTCCCCGTGACGGCTGCCGAGCCGCTGGATGACGATGCCGACATACTGTTCCGGAACCTCGATAAAAACCTGTTCGTAGGGTACGTGTGTCCGCCCGTTTTTTTCTTTGGTGATAACCTGGGGCCTTCCGACCTGCAGTTCATACCCTTCCCGCCGCATGCGCTCGATCAGGATGGCCAAATGAAGCTCTCCCCGCCCCGCGACAATAAATTTCCCTTCCGGCCCGTCTTCGACATGAAGCGCGACATCTTTTTCAAGTTCTTTGTGCAGCCGTTCCCGGATTTGCCTGCTGGTGCTGAATTTGCCTTCTTTGCCGGCAAAGGGAGAGTCATTGATTTTGAAATTCATTTTCACGGTCGGCTCCTCGATCGCGAGCAGGGGAAGCGCCAGCGGCTCCTGCGGATCGGCCACCGTCTCCCCGACCAGGATATCGCTTACACCGGCCAGGGCGATGATGTCGCCCGCTGTCGCATCCGGCGTTTCGAGCCGTTCCAGACCCTCGAATGTCATCAGAGAAATCAAGCGGTATTTCCGGATTTGACCGCCGCGATTGATATGGGCCACTTCCTGGCCGCTTTTCACAACCCCGTTATAGATTCGTCCGGTGGCGAGCCGGCCTTTGAAACTGTCGTAATCAATGTTGGTCACGAGAATTTGCAGAGGCTTCGCCGGGTCGCCGGATGGCGGGGGAATGTGTTGGATAATTGCGTCAAAGACCGGGGAAATATTTTCCATCTTTGAGAGGTCAGCTTCAATTCCAGCTTTCCCAAGCTTGGCGGAAGCAAACAGCACCGGGAAATTGGCCGCGCTGTCACTCGCCTTAAGCTCCAGGAAAAGGTCAAGGGTTTTGTCCAAAACGTGTTTGTGCCGCTCGTCCGGTTTGTCTATTTTGTTGATCACAACAATAATTTTGTGTCCGAGTTTCAGCGCCTGCTTCAGCACGAATTTGGTCTGCGGCATGGGCCCCTCTTTTGCGTCGACCAGCAGGAGACAGCCGTCGGCCAATTTGAGCACCCGTTCGACCTCGCCTCCGAAATCAGCGTGCCCGGGCGTGTCAATAATGTTGATTTTGACGCCGTTCCAGCGCACTGACGCGTTTTTTGAAAAGATAGTGATTCCCCGCTCTCGTTCCAGCTCGTTCGTGTCGAGGATTTGCTCGCGATCGATGACCTCTTTGCCGAGCTTGGTTTTGGACTGGCGCAGCAAAGCATCCACGAGCGTTGTTTTCCCGTGGTCGACATGAGCGATAATCGCGACATTCCTGATGTTGTTCATAAAAGTGATAAATGAACCTCCGTGTTCTCTTATAAAATGAGTTCATTCTCCGTAGCTTGCCATCCTCCTTCGCTAAAGCTTCGGAGGATTCTCATAATATTGAATCTCCGCAGACAAGCTGCGGAGTTATAACAGCGGAGGAGAACAAAAAATCTGCGCTTTCAGGCAGAATTCTTAAGCGAACTCTTCTATCTCTGTATATCAAATTTTTTGTTGAATGTCAACCAATCGCAAGTAATCTGTGCTAAAATGATTTCATGATATTGTTCAATCTGTTGATATTCGCCATTGGTGCTGTTGTTTTGTGGTTCGCGGCCGGTTTGGTAATCAGCGGGGTAAATCGATTTTCCAGAAGCGTCAGGATTTCAAAATTCGCGACTTCTTTCCTGTTGCTGGGGTTGCTGACTTCCATAGGTGAAATATCCGTTGGGATAAATTCCATCCTGGATAAAAAGCCGGAGATATTTGTCGGCAATCTGATCGGGGGCTCGTTTGTCATCCTGCTTTTCATTGTTCCAATTTTGGCCATCTTCGGCAGGGGAATAACCCTGGGCCAATATCTGCAGCCGAAGAAGCTCTCGTTCTTTTTAGTTTTGATCGTCGCCCCGTCCTTTCTCATTCTGGACGGATATGTTAGCCGTTACGACGGCCTGCTTTTGATCCTCCTTTATGGCTTGTTTTTCAATCTTTTTCAGAAGTCGGAAAAACTATTGGAGAAGCCGGATCTTAAGCAGATGAATGTCCCGCAAACAGAATATAACCTGGCGAAAATAGTCATTGGCGCGATTCTCATTTTTTTGGCCAGCAAAATACTGGTTGACAAAACCATTTACTTTGCCAGTATTCTGGAAATTCCGCCTTTTATGATCAGTATTTTGATTTTGTCGATCGGGACAAATCTGCCGGAACTGATAATAGCGGCCAACTCGATCAAAAATAAACAAAAATCAATTGCCTTTGGCGATTATATTGGATCGGCCGCGACAAATTCCCTGCTTTTTGGCACCCTCGTCCTCATTTACGGGCCATTCGAGGTTGCTTCCAATGGGTTTGATTTTACCCTGTTCATTTTGCTGCTGGGGTACATCTGCTTCTTTTCCTTCGCTCATTCCCGGAAACACCTGTCCTTGATGCAGGGAGTAGTTTTGATTGTTATATATCTGTTTTTCTTCCTGGTTCAAACTACCGAGATATTTCTGGCTTCTCCAAAAATTTAAGGCTCAACCGCGGTTGAGCCTTAAAAGCCTTGTTAGGAAGCCCTTTGTTTGCTAAGCTTACCGCGTTAAACAGTCCCCATAAAAAAGGGACGAGGCCCTATCGTCCCCGCCTGACGGCCGGCAGGTAGTCTGGTCTAGCCCTCCGGAGGAGGGTCCGCCTCCGGCGGAGACGCCACCTTGAAAAATGTATTATTTATACATCATTCAAAGCACAATAAAAGAGTGGAGATATATCGGCAGCACGGCCGACATAACCGAAAGAGTTGCTGAACACAATGCCGGTAAGGTAAGATAAACCAAGCCTTACAGGCCACTAAAGCTGGTGCATACGGAAACCTTTAGAGATAAAACATCGGCTCGTAAGCGGGAAATATTTTTAAAAAGGACTGCGAAAGCACGGAAAGATTTGTTTAAAGAAATTGAGGCCCTATCGTCTAGTCTGGTCTAGGACGCCAGGTTTTCATCCTGGTAACCCGGGTTCGAATCCCGGTGGGGCTACCAAATCCGATTTTTGTTTCTGATAATCCTGATTTAGTTGATAGATAGGCGACAATTTGGCGGTTCCAAATTGCCGGCCATCAAATTTAACTTTCCCTTTGAAGATTCTCTGCTGAAAGCGTAACCGAGCCAAATAATCCGGTTCCAATTCCAGCCAAGTCTTGGCCGTGTTTCTCACAAATTTAAAGCAGTAGTCCAAGGTCTCTTCCATATCAAACTCCTCGTCTGCCTTTTCCCGGATAAGCAGGCGTTTTTGATTTATGCGCTCGTTTACCAAATTTTTTTGCTCCTCAAATTCCTCATCCGTATATTTTTTCTGTTGGTGAAATTCAAAAATTTTCTGACGTTGCTGTTCCAAAATCGCTATGTCTTTCCGGATTACGGCGTTTTGCCCGTCCAGCCGCTTGTAATTGTTTTTCCAGATATCGATCATCACGGCCTTAAAAATTTTTTCATATCTGGGACTTGGGGTGATGCTGTCCAAATACTCCACAAAAAACTGCTCAAACGTTTCTTTGGGGATAAATTTGGTTTTGTCGCATCCCTGTTTTTGGTGATGGTAATAAGCGTATTTTTGGCTCCTGCCACGGCTTTGGCTGCCAGTCAGCGACTTATCGCACAAATCGCAAACAACCAACTTGCGCAGCGGAAACAACGGATTGTTTATAGAGTGTGGCCGCGGCCCGGCCGAGATTTTTCCAAATCCGGGCTGGCAACTAGCAAAAAGATTTTTGGATACAATCGGCTCAAAACTCCCTTCGTATTCCTTGCCCCAAATTTTGATGATCCCGCAATACAATGGATTTTTTAGAATTTTTTCCATGAGTTGTTGACACGGAACGGATCCGAAACTGGTTCTGAATCCTCGACTGGTCAAAAGTTCGGCTAGACTTTTGAAAGTATGCTCGCCTTTGGCCCATTCCTCAAAAATCATTTTGACAAAATGGGCGGAATTAGGATCAGGGGCGATATTGTTACTTTTTGCTGGCCGATAGTACCCAACCGGGCATTTCCAGACCCATACTCCTTGTTTAATTCTTTCCAACATACCCTGCACCGTGCGTTCGGTACGCATGTTGTTATCCAACTCCGCAAATAATGAAAGCATCTGTCCAAAGGCAATACCAGACGGGCCAGTGCCATACGGTTCTGTAACTGATATTAGCTCTGTGCCGGCCTGCACAAGTAGGTCTTTGATGTCAATATAGTCTTTAAGACGGCGGGCAAATCGATCCAGTTTGTAGACAATAAAAACACTAATTTTGTTTTTATTGTCTTTGCAGCGGTTGATTGCCTTTGTGAATTCTGTCCGGTCGGCAGTTTTTGCTGACTCCCCGCGCTCAACAAACACTTTTAAAACCTTGATGTTTTGCCGCTCCGCGTATTCCCGGCACAGTCGCTCCTGGCTTGCCAAACTGGTGCCCTCAAGCTGGTCATAGGAGCTCACCCGGCAATAAATCACCCCTGTTTTTTGAGTTGTCTGCGTCATATTTATATCGTATCCTTTGGTTTTAATTTAGGCAATAACCCAAACGGGATTTTGGAACCGGGCGTTTTGCTGGCCTGCCAACTTTCCAGCGCCAGGTGCCCGAGTTCATACAATTCAGCAAGCACCTCTTGGAGCTGTGTGTCCGAGAGGTCGTTCAGGTTCGGATCTATTTGTCTGGCTTGCTTAATTGTTAGCATGGGCGCGGTTAATGATTATTTATGGGGTTTTTTACGAGTAGTTTTACTGTCTTTGTTTCGTTGATAATTTTCTTTTCGGATTTGTTTGAAAGGGTCTTCAATAATTTCCACTGGTAAAGTCATACTGATTGGAGAATCATTGGTATATGTCACCTTGATATACATTGTTTCTGCCGCTCCCGCTTCCTGGGCCGTGGCGTCCGAATTTGTGTTTTGTTTCTGACGTACCTTTACTCTTGCTCTTTTTTTACGCATTTTGGTTTAATTAATATGCTGCTAATGACCGCGTCCGCCAGTATGGCAAAATTACCCGGCCTTAGGGGGAGTAATTTTGCCATACTGTATCCCTATTCGTCTATTGATATCACCTCAACCTCCGGGGGATTTTCATCAAACGGTTGCAAGCTACAAAATACCTTATTTTTTTCTCCTCGCAATTCAAACAGCTCGCCTGCTTCGACCATCTCTTTAACCGCTTCCGCGAATGTTTTGTAGCCAACCTGGAGCTCTTCCCCCAGTATGGCCTCGAATAGCTCCTTCTTATAAAGCACCGGCGATTGCTCTGATAATATGGATTTAATCGCTTCCTTAATGGCCAATTTTTTACTCACTGATTCTTCCACCTCGCCGGCGAAACTGAATTCCCAGAATTTTTTATCGCTGACTATGATGTTCAGGCGAAATGGGTTGGTTTCTTCGGCGTTTCGGAGCTTGACCTGGGTTACCAAGAGCGAATATTTTTCTTCCCGGTCAATTGCGATCAACGAATGTACGGCGGCCAGAATGTCCGAGGAGCCACGAATAGCCTGATCCGGCCGGCCCTTTAACCGGCCGTCCTTGCGGTTGTGGTGAAGGATGAGCACGGTGATCCCTTCTTTGCAAAGTTTCCGGAACAGACCGAATGTCTGGGCGACTTCAGTGGCGCTGTTTTCTTCGCCTCTGTGGACCCGGACAAGTGAATCAAAAATTGCCAGCTTGATGCCGTTGGTTTTGGCAAATGAAATTGTTTGCTCAATGCGGTCATCAAGTTTGTAGTTGGAGTATGATAAGAGGAAGATTGGCAAAGCGGGATTGGATTGCAGCATGGCAAAACGCTCCTGCAGCAATCCTTCGCCATTTTCTTCATCAATGATCAAAACCGGGGCTTTGTGTGTGGCAAATTTGCCGAAAAGCGGATCGCCGTTTGCAACTGATTTGGCCACATCCAATGCAAACCACGTCTTCCCTGATTTTGGGTGTCCGGCAATGATTGTGATGCCTTCGGCTGGCACGAGTTTTTCGACAATCCATTTTTGTTCTGGGAATTTTTTTGCCATGAGTTCGGAGAGTTTAATGGGTTCGAATTGTGGCGCTTCGTCCGTCTGGGGTGAGCCATTTGTTCTGCGTTGCATTTCCGTACGCGCTATACTGTCAAAAGTGTCTCTCAATTCTTTGATCGGAAGAGGTGGTTTATTTCTTTCGTTCCATGCGCAAATTACGTCCCATCCGGCGCTTGCCCATAATTCTGTGGAAAGATCGTGAAGCAGTTTTCCAACGTAACTCGCCGCGGTTTGATTTCTGACACCTAGGTTCGCCCCGGCCGCAATTTGATGCCAGTCTTTTTGGCCGGCATAATTTTGGTTTTGATTCAATACCCATTCGGGCAAATCAGCCAAATCGGTATCGCCCGGGCCAACCATCCATTCGTAACGGTTTCCCGATGCATGTAGGGACGGCGGGGCGATAACATAACCGCCATCGCCCCGAATGTCAGTCAACTCCCTAACCCGCGCCTCGGTTTTCACCAGTAATCCGGGGTGGCGATAATAGAAGTGCCAACCCCCGCCGCCGGATTTGGCCATAACTGTCGGCGGCAATCCATCCGTACTGCCGTCTTTTTCAACATCTACAGCAACGATGCCCGAAATAGTTCCAGTCACAATCCCTATATTCAAATTTGGCCATTGTTTGAACCAAGCTTTAATTTCATCCATCCCTGCTCGTCGAGTTTGAAATTCCTGCCACGCGACAAGTGGACGTTTGTCCTGATCAATGGGGATGACCGACCATCCCTTGCCCAAATAATTTACTGCCGCGTCGTACGCGTCGTAGTTCGGGTTATTCATTTTTTAGTTCCTTTCTTTTTTTCGGTCTAACTATTTTTGCCATTAGAGCCGATTAATTATTAGCCTTCTACCCTTAATGGCGAAAAATCTGGTGAAATAATGAAAAACCCCTATAAAAAGGGGTTTTTTGCTAACTTATTTCCGGTGAATTCACCGGGACGGCTTAGCTGTCATCATCTTGATTTTCTTCGTATACTGAAGGGTTTTGCTCATCCAAAAAATCCCTTATGCCAAGCCGATCTGGATGTTCAGGGTCGTGCCCTTGTTCGGGTATCAAATTAATTTTGATTCTGTATGCCTTCACTTTACGATAATTCTCGAATGGGTCGTCGGCAATCTGGAAATAGTACTTTAGCGCTTGCGACAGTAACTGTTTTCGTTTCTTGTTTTTTCCGCCTAAATCGTTGACGGTATCCCAGTTAATTTCGCCATTGTTGGCAGCCAATTCTTGCAACAGCTTCCATTGAACATTTGGCTGTTTGTTTTTTTCATTTTCAAACCCCATCATCGCGAACGTGGTCTGCTTCCTTTCATCCCGAGCATCTATCATCACCTCGCCCCCATTAAAAAATCTTATAGCAATTTCTTCCCAGCGTAAGCCGGCTGGCCACTCGGGCAGTTCAATATTTTTTTTGCCTTTTCTAAGAATACTTGGCTTGGCAGGTACGTTGCTTTCCAAATCAGCAAGCATGTCATCAAGCGAAGCCTTTCTTTCCCTGTAGCCGTCGCCCTGCTTTAATTTTTTATAATATTTTAATAAATCCTCCCGTCCGTATTTTAAATCAATACTTTGGCCGTTTGTAAATGCATTGGCAAAATCAATCAGGATATCGGGGTTCTTAATTATGAATAATTCTTCCAAATCATCCGCAATCCCTTGTAGTTCGGATTTTAACAGATCAATCTTGGCGATAAAATTGCCTGCACCACTAATATGATTCAGCAACGGACGGAATTCGGAAAGAGGAGTTGAAAATGATCGCTTTTTCCCTTTGGCTTCGAGCCTTTTGCGGATCAAAAAAATTAGCAAAGGATAAAGCAATTCTTTTTCTGGATAGTTAGTGTATACGCTGGGCATGCCCTAATTTTACCCTAAAACCACCCTCCGCCGCCATAAAAAGCATAATCCAGTTAAAAATAGGCAAATTCAGACAAAAAAATGCGAAAGTGGCCGACTTTTTCGGATTGTCTAAATTTTCTGTGATCATTGGCCGCGGTTCTGTAAGGATAAACACGGTGCTACTTCAAATATGCCTATGGCCACTGTTTTAACCGGCGGTAGGCGGAATGTACCTAGGATACACCTAGCTCACCGGCGAGCAACTTGGCGATTTTTTGGAGATTCTTTTTTGGGGATTTTTGATTGCGGTTTTGAAATAATTTTCCAAACCACCGCCCCCCGGAATCGGTGAAAATGAACATTTTGCGGAGACAGGGGCCTACACAGGTACTTTCCACAGTTTGTGACTGAAAAAGTCGAACCAGTCCCCCCACTCCCATTCTCGCCATCCACAATCCTTATACCTTCTCAATGGATTTTTAAGCGATTCCCTGGTCGATAGTCGCTTAAGATCCCCATAATTATGCAGCTTTACGCTGACTTGAGCGTTCGGCGGCAACGTAAACAAGCCGCCCAAAATAAGTATGAAAGTCAAAACCATTAGGAAAATTAGCTATCGCTCAAGCGACGCTGCCGGTTTGCCCGTGCCTTGCTTACCTTTGCAAGGCAGGCACATGGAGCAGTACGGCTTCTATTTGGGCGAGACGGTTTTTGTCGCTTATGAACGGGGCAAAATTACCATTATCTTGATCGAAAAATCATTAATCAAACCGATTGGGGGTGATCAATATGGAATACAAAAATTATTGCCCTGCGCAGCTCTCAATTCATATTCGCAGAAATGATTTGGGTCAACTTCTTGAACGCTCGACTATGGTAAATTTGAGGGCCGCAACAGCCGAAGAATGTTACCGACTGTTCGAGGACATCAAAGCCAAGCTGGGCAAAGAACTAGGTGGCGATGCTAGCCCGGTTTCTATGGACGGGAACGCGCCAATCCATTTCCCAGACGAGAGCGTTCCCTGCGAGGAATGCGGTGGCCGCCTAGTGGCCCGAGTGGCCAAGAACGGCAAAAATGCAGGCCAAAGATTTTTTGGCTGTATCAACTTCCCGCAGTGTCACTACACACAGGCCGTGGCGTAAGGCGAAAAGGCGGTCGGATTTCCCGGCCGCCTTTGATCTCGATTTCTTTTATTTTTTCACTACCTGTACATATAGATATTGGGCACACCTGGCCGATAATCCATCCAGACTATTGTATTTTCATATATATCGGGGCTGCTTTGGGTTGTTCCCGGAAAATTGGTCAGTAATGTAGTCTCCCCTGTAACTATGTCATACATCACAATATCCCCGGGGTTGTCATAGTAAGTGTCAAACCACACGATTTTTGTTCCATAGATGGCCGGTCCCCCTTGAGATCCTATGTTGCTCGAAAGCTGGGTTTCCTGGCCCGTGGTAATGTCGTACATGTACACATCCGGGTTATCATTCCGAAAATCCGTCCAAACAATGATGTTTCCGTAAATATCGGGGTGATTCTGTTGCCGTAAGGCCGTGGTAACATGCGTTTCCTGGTCTGTTGAAAGGTCATACAGATAAATATCAGAATTGCCTAAGCTGTTCCCCGTTTCATCAGGATTGCGCATGTCGTCCCACACTACTCTGTCCCCCTGTATTCGCGGACATCCGGGCAGGAGGACTGATCCCGAGAGGCTTCGTTCCTCCCCGGTAGTCAGATCCAAAAGATAAATATCACTGCGATTCGAATTACCCGGTTCATCGCTGTACCGATTGTCTCGCCACACCACGCGGTTTCCGTAAATGTCCGGGCAGGCCAGCTTGGCCAGATCGCTGTTGATTCTTGCGGTTTGTCCATTATCCGTATTGTATAAATAGACTGCGTCATTCACCCCATATACGATATTGTGCTCATAAACATGCGGGAAAATCTGCCCCTGGGACTGGACATTTGATATCTGGGCGGCTTCGCCGGTTGCAAGGTTCTTGTAGTAAACCTCCCAGGCATTGGTCCGATAATCGGCCCAGGCTACAATGTTGCCATAGATTGACGGTGAAAACTGGGGCGCATTGTTCGGGCTAACGGCAGAAATGGTGGGAGCGGGTGGCGGTGGGGGCGGAGGCAAAGCGATGTTGTAAGCGATGCAGTAAATATCCGCCGGGTGTTTTTTATCAAGTGAAACGAGCTCCAAATTATCCCCGTTGCGCGCGTTGTTATAGCATCGCAAGGCGGCAAAATCGGCTTCAATATTTTGATCGGGGTTTTCGCTCACCCACAACTTTTTGGGAAAATCTTTTTTCTTGTGAGTCGTGTCGAGGGAAGACAAGGGAATTATCACCTCGCCGGACGAATCCGTCAGGGGAGTGAAAAAGACGTCTTTTGTTTGCCGTTGATCGGTTGAGAGCTTGAAGCTCCGGCCGCTTGTTCGGGCGCAGTTCGCGGGAATCTCGGCAGGATCTACGGGTTTGGGCGAGTATTTGGCCGGGAAATGCGGTCTGGAAGCGCTGTAGTTTGTAAAGTCCACGTAATGCCCGCCGGTTTCGTCTTTGCGATCAGCTTTGGCATTTCCCGTAATGTCCTGCCAAGAGGGGCAATTTACGCTTATGAAATGCAACGATGCATCCGCCGGCGGAGCCGGGTGGGCCTGTGCCGTGGGCAGGATCGCCGCACCTAACACCAGCGCAACACCTCCTCCAACTATCGAGAATACAGACTTGTTCATATTCATATCATTTAATTAATAAATAGGTTTATTATTAAAGGCAATGTTGGTATCTCCAATAAGTTTATTTGTGCCGCCAGTACTGGCCTGTTTCATGAGCGATTCTAGACCTCCGAATTCCTTATCGCCAAAGTAGGTATCGGTTTTATTTTGCATCGCCCTAGTAAAATCTCCCAGTGCCTCATCATATCGGCCCACTTTTAAGAAACAATAGCCCCGTTCTACCAACCCCCAACATAAACCATTAATTGCATCAGGCCCGCCAACAAACTTTAATCCAGTTGTGTAGTCAATTATGGCTTTGTCATACAGACCCTGCAGTCGGTATATTTCACCTTTTCTGTAAAAAGCTTGATAGTAGTCTGGCCGGGACAAAATCGCGTAATCTAACCATTTTAGCGCGTTATTAAAATCGTTCGCATATAAAAAATTCTGAACGGCCACTTTATATGCCGCAAGGCCGACTGACCCTAAACTTGCGCAAAAAACAGCTTCTTGTTGTAGCCCTAACCTTTCGAGTTCACAAATGATTATTTTTTGAATATCTTGTTCTTGCATACTTGTATTGGTGGAAGCCGCCCGGCTAACACAAAACCCCGTGTCAGCTGGCCTTGCGGCCCATAACCCTTTCGGGCTATGACTCGTTGAAAAGTTGCTGAACGCGGGGTTCACTGTTTTCAACGAGTTTTTCCTGCCATGCCCCAGTTATGGAGTTTAGGCCGTATTCAATTGTACTCGAATTATACGCCCGCGCTTTTTACTTATCAAGTGAAAAGTGGTAAAATAATACGACTAATTATACTAAATACTAACTATAACAGATGAGCGTAATACATGTAGGCCATTCAGAGATAGTACGATTCGCTGACGAACGAGTGAATCTCAAACGTGATGACGCGAAAGTCTTCAGAGATCAAATTAATCGTTTGCGTGATCGTTTAGAACAACACTTGAGTGAACATCCAGATTTTGCTCTTAAAAAAATGTTCCTATCAGGGAGTCTTGCAAAAGGGACAGCACTGAAATTGATTAATGATGGCGACGTTGCCGTTTACGTTTCTTCTGGCGATGCACCATCGGACACGCAGCAGCTTATCCCTTGGCTTGCACAGCGACTTCGTCAGGCCTTTCCCAATATCAAACCAGGGCAAGTCGTAGAAAATCCGTCCACGCTAACAGTATCTTTTATTGAAACAGGATTAAGGGTTGATGTCGTCCCTGTTCTTTATAGCGGTGATCCTAATTGGAAAGGTTATATTGTTTCAAAGCATACAGGGGAAAAAGTACTTACCAGCATACCGATGCATATAGATTTCACTCGTCGCAGGAAAGCAGCAAATGAAATTCATTTCGCGCAAGTAGTCCGCCTCATGAAATTCTGGGTCAGGAATCAAAGACTAGAAAATCCAGAATTCCGATTCAAGTCATTCATGATTGAGTTGCTCGTGGCGCATCTTGCAGATCGAGGACTGCTCCAGCTTGATGACTATCCTGAAGCGTTGGCACAAATTTTTGCACATATTGCAAAAGATAGTTTTAAATCAACAATTGCATTTGGCGACCACTATGATCCCAAGCTTTGTGCTGAAACATCTCATCCGATCCGCATTTGGGATCCCATAAACCATCAAAATAATACTGCTAGTCGCTATACTGACGCACAAAGAAAAACGATTATCGAATTCGCATTAGATGCTGGCGATGCCATTGACTCCGCTCTCCACGCTACTACAAAGGCCGACACTCTACGATACTGGCGCAAAGTTTTAGGATCAACATTTGACGCATAAAAATATGTCTAATTCTTATACGTTTACTGAAACACAAACATTTACATTCACGGATGCAAAATACATCGCCGCGAAGGTCGCGACCGATCTTGCCCGATTTAGACGTTTTTACAATAGCCCTTCACTTGAACTTATTAAGCAGTACGAAGAAGAACTAACTGCTTTATTGAAAGCTGATTACTTGGATAACATAACTTATGGTTTCAAGAGAGGTGAAAAATGGATAGAAGCCCTTCGCTACCATGCTCTATCAGGCGGATCTCTAGTCGGAGATGATGACCCTGGCAAAATACGTCCAGGCGTCGATGTTATGGGAGCACATTTCACTTCTTTTTTGGTTCTAAATAGTCGCTGGAGTCAATTATCTACGGCTGCACAAGAGGCTTTTGAAGCAAATCTGCCATTTAGAAGAGGCGGTGGAGATGAACCTGCTCTTGAAAGTGGATATTGGTCACATGGTCACAATTATGCATCGGGTGGACGCAGTATTGGACGCAGTACAATAATTCGTTAAATATTATGGATGAAGAAAATATAGACAATCTTTTTGATCAACGCGTTAATTTCCCAGATCCCGAGGCCTTAAGGCGCTTCGATAACCTGGTCGGGATCGATGAAATCAAGCTAAGACTTATTCGATCTCTTGGGATACTCGTGAATCCTGAAGGGGTTCGTCAATGGGGTAAAAAATTTCATCCAGAAAGCACAGCGCTAATTGAGCTTGTAGAACGTCGCCCTCCTCTGGTAATTCTCAGCGGTGATGTAGGCACGGGCAAAACAGAACTTGCAACCACAGCCGGTGACCCAGTTGCCCGTCAAGAAAGTATTGATATAACTCTGTTTCCTCTAAGTCTTTCAACCCGAGGATCTGGAAGGGTCGGCGAAATGACAAAATTACTAAGTGAAGCCTTTAACGAAACTTTCAAAACGGCAGAAAAATTT
This sequence comes from bacterium, assembly GCA_030700065.1. Taxonomy (GTDB): domain Bacteria; phylum Patescibacteriota; class Doudnabacteria; order UBA920; family 2-01-FULL-46-14; genus JAUYKH01. The sequence goes on from JAUYKH010000003.1 coordinate 43,307, forward strand.
AAGAGCCGTGGTTCAAAGGCAAGAGGGGCTGTGATTCTTTTGGTTGATGAAGCTGACGCCATTGTTCAGAGTCGTGAAAATAATCAGATGCATCACGAAGACCGTGCTGGAGTAAATGCGTTTATCCGAGGTGTCGATCGTCTCGCAACTCAACGGTTACCAGTGGCTGTTATATTATGTACCAATCGACTATCTGCGATTGATCCCGCTGTACAGAGACGCGCAGCAGAAATATTTGTTTTTAACAGACCCAATCCAGCACAACGTCGCACCGTTCTACAAAAACCTTTAACGGAGATAGGTTTCACTAAAAAAGAAGTAGAAAAAATTGTTCAACTGACTGGTTCTGTAGATGGTCGTAAGCACGGATTTACTTATTCTGATTTAACACAGCGATTACTCCCAGCATTAGTGCTCGACGCCTATCCAGATAATCAAATAACTTTTAAGCGTTCACTTGAAGTTTTGGCGACGATTAATCCAACAGCTCCGTTTCAAAAATCAGCTTAGAATATATGGTAAATAAAGCCAAAGATGATTCCATAAAGGATGGCAGATCCTTTCTGAAGGATAGGTTCATAGATGTAGAAAAATTTTTTGTACAGCAACTTAGGCTTAATCAGAAAAGAATCACTCATGATGGTGCATTAGGGGACGCCACAGAAGATGTGTGGATTCAGTTGCTTCAAGATTATCTTCCTACGCGTTATCGGGTAGCCAAAGCTTTTGCAGTTGATTACCTGGGTAATACAACCCAGCAACTTGATTGTCTTATTTACGACGCACATTTTACTCCCGCCCTGTTTGGTAAGGACAATCATTTATACGTGCCAGCAGAAGCTGTCTACGCGACCTTTGAGATTAAACAGACCATTAATGTTCAACATTTAAAAAACGCGGGAGATAAAGTCGCTTCTTTGCGTGCTCTACATCGCACATCTGCTCCCCTTGAAAATGCGACTGGCGTAAGTGAACCAAAACAGCTATTTCCAATTATGGGAGGACTACTTGGTATGAAGGCTTCATGGAAAGACGGCCTTGGTAATACATTTCTTAAACAATTCAACACCTTGTCAGGCGATAGAAAACTTGACCTTGTTTTAACCGCTAGTAATGGTTTCTGTGATCATTTGGTAACGACTTATACTCCCACTATTGTTCATGGTCCTGGTTCGTTAATACGTGGCCTTTTCCGCCTCCTCAAGGCTTTACGAGCCAAGGCAACAGTGGCAGCTGTTGATTGGGAAAAGTACGAATCAGTTTTTGATGCATGATGGCTAAACGCAACAAAACCCGAAAACGAATCAGCAGTGTCGATCGCCAGGCGACACCAAAGACAGCACCGACAGCATTACTGCTAATGGAATGAATTGGCCGGCAAGCTCGTGGCAAACTCCCGCCAGGCCTTCAGATCTGCTACAATTAGGTTCCAAGTCCCTCCCACAAGGGCTACCAACAGAACTTTTATTTCTCTCTGCAACTAATTTGAACTGTTTCTTCCAATGAATCTGTAGGTTTTCCTGATCCCATTGGGTGTTTTCCAACATAGATTTCACTAAACGTCGTTTATTCTCGTCAGAGGCCTGAACATAAGCTAAATAAGGCTGTTTGAGAAGTTTTCCAATTTCCGCGATTTTTTCCAAAGTATCCTCATCGGCCTTGTCCAAAGCACGTCTCCTATGTTGGATTTCAGCTCTTCGGTTCACGAATCCGGTTTTCATAGTTCGAAACTCCTCATCAGTTATTTCATCTTCCAAGTTTTTATTCAAAAGCATTTCCAACTTTTTCTGAAGTTTGGCCTCCTCTAGATCCAAATGCGTAAGCTCAGTAGCTTTGGTGCTTTGCAAATCTGCCCTTAGTGTGCTTACGGCCTTCAGAAATATCTCGGCTTCGGCATCAGTGAACTCTAGCTTTTTCAATTCAGTAAGGAATAGGTATTCTATCTCAGTTTCTCGAATCGAGCTCCGAAAGGAGCATTTTTTGTCCCGGCAGTTGTAGTATTTGTAAATCTTTTTGGCTGATACTGACCGCATTGGCTGATTGCAGGTTGGACAAGGGATGAGCTGTTGGAATATGTAAGTAAATGTCCTGATCTTTTTATAGCTCTTTTTGTCCATTACGGCTTGGACCTTGTCGAAAAGGGCTTTTGTAATTATTGTTTCGTGAGAACCGTTGTAATCTTGATTCCTGTAAGTGATGATTCCATGATAAAACCTTTTTCTCAAGATTTTATACATTGCTTTCGGTTTGAGCACTTGACCTTGCTTGTTTCGCAGTCCCAGCTTTTCCATTTTCTCCGTCAGCGTCTCGATGTCATAGGTTCCGGTCGAATATAGCTCAAAAGTTTTGCGGACAAGATGAGCGTATCTAGGATCAGGTGCTTTAACTCCTCGTCCAGCATCAAGATAGCCGATAGGTGCAGCAGTTGGAGAGCGTCCATCTCGGAGCATTCCTTCGATTCCTTTGTTAACGTGGAATTTCAGGTTCTCTGTAAAAGAGCTGGCCATTCCCCAGAGAATCATCAGCATTGATCTGGCGGCATGGTTGTTAGTGGACATTCCTTCACCGACGAAGTGATAAGTGTACCCTTGCGTCATCAGCTCATAGAGTGTGGCTTGGTCGTACGGATTGCGAGCGCTTCTATCTACAGAGTGGAAAATCACGTTGAGGACTTCCTTTTTCCGAAGCTGTTTGATCATATCTCCGAACTGCGGCCGATCAAGTTCCGATGCGCTGTCGACCTCGACATATTCCTTTATGATTGTGAGTTTACTTCTATCAGCGTACAAATTGATCTGCCGCTGTTGCTCTTCAAGACTTTGACCAAAACTCTGAAGTCGGCTCGATACGCGAATGTATGAAAAGGCTTGTTTTTGCTCCGATTCCTGCTGTTCTGTCATAGTCGAAGTTGAACGAAGTTAATAATAGGATATAAAGCCCAAAATTCTAAGGACAGCTATGTTTACTGCTGTTTTGACCTCTTTTTTCTTCTGTCCCTCTCCTCCTGCTCTCTCTGGAACTGCAGAAATTCCTCATGCTGTTCTTTCGACCTTTTTTCTTCGTACTCCAAGTCTTCCCTGCGTTTTTTGTCCTCCTCGCTCTCTTCTCGTATGGCTTTGTATTTGGGAATATTCCTGTATATCGTGTCAAGATTGTAGCTCAGTCCGCGTTCCTCAAAGTAAGATTTTAATTCCGCGATGAGACTGTACGCTTTTTCAAGGGCCCAATCGTTAATCTTCTTTGCGGCCCTGACGTGTCTCTCGAACGGCTCGTATTTTCTGTCGAGCTTTGCGATCCAGAAATAGAACTCTACGATTTTCTGAACATTGGTGAGATTTCTCTTACTCAGAGATTGGAGATGTTTATTAAAATCAGGTAAAAAATCTTGATTCATAGAATTTTCTTGATATATAAACCTAAAAGGTTTAAGTTAATTACTTTTCTTAATTTAAAGTTACTTACTTCTTAATAATCCAATCAATTTGATTGGCTATGGAGGTTTATCTAGCCTATATTTTTGATTGGTACGGATTAGCAGCCATTTTCGGAGCTTTTCATCAGGCAATAATTTATACCTTGTTGCAACTCCAACCTTGTCTATCCTGAATCCGCTTTCATACTTAATCAGACCCAGTTCTCGCAGTTTTTTTCTGGCACGGTTGATTGCAGCAGGACTAAGGCCAAAGCGCTTTGTAATTTGCCGGTCAGTGTAATGAAACTTGTCGGTCGAAAACCGATGAGACAAATACCAGAGAATCAAAAGCAGTTCAAACTCGGACGGCTTGAGGATCAGCAGATATTTCTCCAACAGCCGATTAGGCAGCATCAGAAAGTTTTTCTCTGGTATGAGCTTCATAGTCCCTTCGGCCAGTCTCTGTAGATTCGCAAAGCGTTTTTTACCTGAATTTCCTGGCCCTGAATATCTCTAGCTGAAATTTTTTTACCGGCCATGACTTCGCTGTACGGCACATATGGCAAAACCCGGTAAATCTTCCGGTCCACTATTGGTGTCTGCCTTCTGCCTTCAAAATACCGAGGATACTCCCTTATCTGAACAAGGGCGAAAAACCTTTTACCGATGAGCTGTTCTGGATCAGTGTATTGATTGAAGGCGTTGATGTCCTGAATCGCATTTCCAAGAATCGAGTTTATGCTGATCACATAATGACTCAGGATGTGATTCTTGAACGGCATTTGAGCATAAATCCACTCATTGTTGCAGCAAAGATCGTGGGCGTCGATCTGAAACGTGTCCACTTTTTTCGGTTCCTCCTCCTCGAAGTGGTAGGTTATAATTCCTCTTTTCACCTCTGTGACCTTCATCATGTGCACGTCAAAGGACTCGCCAGTTACATCTTTGACAATTTTATAAACTTTCTCGGCCGCTTTGAGTCTTCTTTTGCGAAGCCTCTCTTGCTTGTTGTTTAGCATTTTCTATCTCCTCAAAAATTGCCAGAATCGCCTGGAAAAACTCCAGGAGATCTGGATCGATTTCGTTATTTAATTGTTCCGAATTCTCAAACATAAAAAGCCCGCATCGATCTACAAGCGTTTAGCTTATAAACCAATACGGGCTTCCTACCGTTTGAGACCACTACTCGCGGTGGGTTTTATATTAAGTTTAACTAAGCATAGTTTACACTATATTAAATCGGTTGTCAAGAATCCTCACTGCTATTTTAATTTCAGCAAATAATCACCAGCTATTTCAACCTCTGGCCGACCTGGTTCGCTTTTAAGTACTCTCTCCCTATCTTCAATGAAAAGTGTGTCTCGTTTGGTGCCGTCTTCGTCTTGCTCCCGTGCCCAATCGTAAGTGCCGTCGAAAATTAAAGTATTGAACTTGCCGCAGTTTTCGCAGTACGCCGCCATTTCAATAAACTTCACGAAGACTTTTGTATTTTTTCCGGCTTTAATTTTTGCCCTGTTGCCGTTAATGTCAATAACTAATATTGCACTGCAATCTGAACATACCCATGATTCACGGTTATCGGCTCGCCGCATTTTCGCATCTATGTATTTGTTCTCTTCTCTGGCTTTTTGCCATTCTTCTTCGCTACCATAAGTCCGTTTGTAAAACTCTTGTATAAATTCTCTCAAATTTTTGGCCATAGTATAAAGTTAATAATTTCCCTTATTTTACAGGAAACGGCGTAAAAGAGTAATAGGCTGACGCATATGACACGCATTCCCTAACGCAATAGGGATAGACATACATGAACCAAAAAGTGCTCCAAACGGCCGTTTTTCGTCAAATAACAGCTATTTATGAATTAAGCAGGAAGTTATATAATAAAAATGACAATTAAGCCTAAACCTTTGAAAATGAGGCATGGCACAAAAAACTCATGGAAGATACTGAACCCCGCGTTCAGCAACTCTTCCATGAGTCATATCCCGAAAGGGCTATGGGCCGAAAGGCTAGCTGACACGGGGTTTTGTGTTACCTGCCAGCGGAAAGGAAATAAAAGCGTATGGACAAGAAATTTCACATAAGTTGGGGCAAGAGGCATATAATTTATCTTGTCGACATTTTCATACTAAGTCTGGTATCTTATCTCCTTATCGGTGAACGAGAATCGGATATAATAACGGCTATTGGTATAATCGGAATTGTTTTATATTTTATCCTAATGCCACACTATTTCGGATTCACGTTAGGACAGAAAATTTTCAAACTCAAGACAGTTGATGCCAAATCAGGAAATTTTCCTTCAGTGAAAATGTTGCTCCTTCGAGAGTTGAGTTCTTTTTTGGCTTTAACATTCATTGGATTTATAGTCGCAGACTCAACATATTCTCCTAAATCTGGATTTTATTGGGACAGATGGACAAGTATAAAAATTATACCTGAAAAATTATCATTAGCAGAGTTCGATCAATATGAAAAATAGCAAATTTATTCTTATAACAGTTGCGATACTATTTGTTATTTTTTATGGATTCAGTCAATACATTGCTGTCAAAAAACACAATATAGATGTTGTCATTAGCAAACGATTATGTTATGAAGGCAGATTATACGGTGCGGAGCGAGATGACTGTGTTAAAAAGAGTGAAGCACAATACATTGAGTCGGATGATATCTTGCGGTGGACAGCTGCCGCGATCATCATTGCAGGAATCGCAACTTATCTATACAAGCAAAAAGAGAAACAAATATGATTTATGAAACAGAATAAACAAACAGACAATCAAGATGAAACTAAATTTCTAGGTAGAATTACCTATGAAGATGGCACTTCGAAATCATGCTTTCCGGTATTGCTTGAAGACGCAAGCTTTTATGAAAGATTAAAATTTCGGTTGAACCGATGGCTTGACAAGAACCTAATAGTCGTTGTTGTTATTGTTGGCTTCTTTGGTATCTTCGCTTTATTTTTCTTTATAACTTTTTTAATAATCGGACTGTTTAGGTAAATGACTTCAACACATGATAAAATTTGGGAAAAAGAATATGAATTAGGCCAAGTACCAGATTGTCCACATTGTAGCCAAGAGAATTATACACACGAATGCAGAAATTGTTATGGAGATATCACTAAGGAGCTTTGTTGGAAAAATAACGGCTACTGTGATAAGTGCTTTGATTTTATTCACAACCAAATCCCAAAAATCCAGGCCGAGAAAAAAAGACTCGGAGTGCTATGTCAATGCGAAGATTTGCACTGTGCTAAATGCCTAGGCCTCAATTGCCAAGATAAAGATTGCCCGGTACATACCAAGGAGAGAACTTATTTATGAAAGAAAATTCGATCTTCTTGAATTCTGCTAGACCCTGGCTAGTTAACTCTGAAGATATTAAGTCTGCAGTAGATTCTAAGTTAGCTGGAGCTTGGTTTGATTTTACAATGCCATTCGAACAAATAATGAGATGATAACAACAGATCATCTCGGATTGAACTTCGGTCTGTAAGTAATGTGAAGAGAGACAATATCAGATTATTTCTGAAAAATTACTGATCTAAATTAGTCAATTTTTTTGGTTTTTTGTGCGTGAGAAAACGTGAGAAAAAATGCGAAAGTTTGAGCTCGAAGCTGAAATCATCAACAACATTGTTCCGCGAGAATCTGGAATATATTTCATCCATGCTGATTTTCAATTTCCGAGATTGAAAGGCAAAACAGACATTCTCTATATTGGCACAAGTAAAAGTAATCTCAGAAAAAGATTGGGCACATTTATAAGAGGTTTTAAGATGATAGATAAGCTACTAAAACGATACGATTGGGAGGAAGCAATAAAAAAGTTTCAAGGTTCCCGGAAAGCCACACCTCGATCATGGCGGTTATCAAGACAACTTAAACGGCAGTTATATTTTACCTATGAAATATGTGAAGATTGCAGGACCAGAGAAAATGAACTTTTGTATGAATTTGAAAAAAAACATTTTGAATTGCCCCCTCTCAATCATGCGAATTAGCAGCGCAGAAAAAGTTATATCATAAATCAATAAGGTTCCAATACTTACCGGAAAACTGTAAAAGTCAGTCTTAAAATTTAGTCCGGCGAAATCTCGATTGATAAACATGGAAGATCCTGCGATGGGGGATGTGCTATTTTAACAACAGACCCGGAAACTTCTAGAGAAGGCTATATTTTTATACAAAACGGTTTAGTATCTAATTAGACTTTCAGCTGAGCATAAACCCATGATATTTGATTGCCATAGATAGCGGCTTTTCCAATATGCTTGCGCCAGACTTGAAATTTTGACCAAAAAATGCCAGACTTCTAGTAATAACACATCTAATCATAAAGAAAAATGAGTATTGAAAAAAAGTGGCTAGCACCTGTTTATAAAAGACTTGCTAAATCTGAACTGGGAAAGGCAAGCCATACATCCGGCATCGTACCAACGAGAATCACGACACGTTACTTCGGAATCCCGAGATTAAAAAAAACACATACCATAAATAGAATCAGTATAGAATTCTGGTATGAAAACAAAAGCACGTTTATAACTACAAACGTAAATTATCATGAAGCCGAAACACATCAAAAACAGATTCACTTAAGTGGCAATTTGTTTCCGACCTATAAAAAATTTGGCGCAGAACAAGGAGATATTGTAGTGTTCTGGAGGTCGGCAGATGGTGATAAACTTTTTAAAGCAGAACTGATAAAGCAAAATTCAAGCAGGTGGAAACAAATCAAGAGCCGTCGACATTTCCCTGGTTCGGGGGGATTTATAATTCTTGATCCACCAGGAAAAGGAATCGCCGCTGGTTTTGTTGGTGAGAACCAAGATGAATATCAAATTCCTTCCAGTGTAGAACTTGAATTCACTGTTGCAAATTTTCCTCCAGAAAAAAGACGCGGTAAATTAGTGCAAAAACAGACTGAAGCTCCCTTAAGAAGCAAAATCAAAGGAGATTTTGTACTTAAAATGCGAAACTATAAATGCGAGGGCAACCTCTCTCATAATACTTTTATTACACCAAATGGTTTTCCGTATATGGAGAAGCATCACTTGATCCCAATGAAGTATTATGACGAGTTCGAATATGACCTTGATGACATCAATAACCTCATTTCATTGTGCCCGGTGTGCCATCGAAAAATACATTATGGCAAAACGGATGAAAAGGTCTCTCTAATAGAGAGCCTTTGGAATAAACACAAGACTGATCTGGAAAAATCAAATCTGAGTATTGAGATCAGTGAGTTAAAGAAAAAATATTCATCTGAATAAACTATTAAGCAGAGATGTTTTTCTAAAGATTGACTTCAGTACTGTTTCTGCCACGTTAACGGTAATTGCATTCCCGGATTGACGGTATAATTGTGTATCCGAAACCCCGGCACTTTTTGCTTTATAAACGAACTCATCAGGAAAACCCTGTAATCTGAAAGCTTCAACAGGGGTGATTCTTCTTATTCTGCCCGGCCCCTCAGTGCTTTCAGCCAGTGCTACTGACTGTTTAATATTGCTGAAATTTCCGAAAATAAAGCGATCAGAATAATAGTTATCCTGGTTTGCCCTATGGAGTTTATGCATTGTAGCAGTCAATGGTCTGGCAATTAACCGATTTATTTCCGATTTAGAACTATATCCACCTGTGCCATCGGAAAGAATAGTTTTCAATATTTTTTTTGACAGATAATATTTGTCATCAACCTCCCTTTCAAGAAGGTGCCAAACTGTTTTATATCTTTGAGAAGTTTTTTCTTTCTGGAACTCCAGTTCTTTGATCTCTTCATAAACTCCTTGATTTTTTGTCCCTATAAGATATATGCGTCTTCTGGTCTGAGGTACACCAAAATTATGGCTATTCAGAACATCAACACGCACTTTGTATTCCAACTTGACGGTTAGAATATCAAGAATACGTTGCAGAGTTTTCCCGTTATCGTGGCTCTGCAGGCCCCTAACATTTTCCAGTACAAAAAGTTGTGGTTTTTTCGTTTCTAATATTTTCGCTATATAGAAGAATAAAGTACCTCTTGCATCTGTAAATCCTTTCTTGAGTCCCATCAAGCTGAAAGGTTGACAGGGAAAGCCGGCAAAAAGAACTTCAAAATCCGGAATACTTTTTTCTATAGTTTTTTTCGATTCAAATTTTGTAATATCTCCGAGTCCTGTTTCTGAATCCACATCAAAATTTGTCCCATAAGTAAGTACTGCGTTTTTATCTATTTCACTGTACCCGACACATTTGGTATTTAAACCAATTTTTTTTCCGACCCTCTCCATTGCCAACCTAAAACCACCAATTCCGGAAAATAAATCTAAATACCGAACCTGTTCATTTCTGTTAAACATTTTTGTTTTTTCATTTTAATCTCTAAAAAGCTATTCGCTTTACGTTTTTTGCTATTATTCCTGCCAGGATCGGTGGGACAGAGTTTCCAATTTGATTATACCATTGTGTAAAGGGACCGTAAAAAATATAGTTATCGGGAAAACTCTGGATTCTTGCTGCCTCTCTCGGAGTCAGTCCCCTCGTTTCATAGGGATGAATGTACATATGACAGTCGAATTTCATATGTGAGGTGATGGTTTTTGAAGGTTCGTTAGGGAGAAGCTTATAAAATTTATCTTTAAAAATACCATTTCTTTTTGTGTACGGCATGATATGAGAAATAACAGGGTGGTCTGACTTTCCTCCCTGGGGCAATAGCCTGTATATCTCTATATCTCTTTTATTATTATATCTTGTTTTGTGATTGAATATAAATTCCGGAATTTTGCCACCATTGATTTTAAGGATATACTCGGGAGGTTTTTCTTTCGGGAAAAGTTCATCTTTTGTAAATCCATGGTCCCTTGATTCTATACTCGTATCATTCTTTTCTGATTTTGGTTGTAATTTTCTCAGTCCCCATAAAGCATCTTTTATAGGAACTTCTTTTGTTTCTTGATGTTTTAGAATCTGTGCAAATATGCGCTCTATTATATCATAAGGATTTTTAAATTTATCCGATCTACATCCGATGTAAAAAATTCTTTCTCTATTCTGTGGTATTCCAAAGAATTTGGCATTTAAAACCCTATATTGTGTTTGATATCCGATTTTAAGAGAATCGTAAACAACTTGATCAGCAACTTTATTCATACCTTTAACATTCTCCATCAAAAACATTTTCGGCTTTATAATAGAAATGGCCTCCATAAATTTTTTATATAATTTATTTCTAGGATCATCAATAAGTCTTTGTCTGTTAGCCATACTAAAACCCTGGCAAGGGGGGCCTCCAACAACCAGATCACATTTAATACTAGCCAATTCCTTACTTTTATCCTTTATGAAATCCTCTATATCACCGCACACAATCCTGTCCGGTGATATATGAAGGTAGTTCTTTTGGAACGTTTCAATTGAATGTTTATCTATATCATTTGCATACAGAGGTATGAATCCCTGTGATTCAAAGCCGATAGATAGCCCTCCTGCTCCGCAGAACAAATCAATAAAGGTAATTTTATTATTTTTCATTCTTTTCGAGATAATCCATAACCTTTGCTATACACTTATTCGGATTAGTTTTTATTTGGTGCCCCCAAAATCTTAAGACCTTAATACCGTTTTTTCGGAGGTACATGCTTATTTTTCTATCTCTTTTTATATTTTCTCTGATTTTTTCTTTCCAGAAGCCGGCATTACTTGCAGGAGCTATATAACATCTGGGGCATTTATGCCAGAAACAGCCATCTAAAAATACAGCTAATTTATTTTTCGGGAAAAATACATCTGGTTTTCCGTAAATTTTGGTTTTAATTCTATAATTTTTTAATCCTGCGCTGTAAAGGGATTTTCTGAAATTCAATTCCAATGTAGTATTCCGTGCTTTTATCTGCGACATGTTAAAACTGCGTTGTTTTCTGGTATGAACATCAGCCATTGTCTGGTTTTTTTACGACTTGTATGACTTTTCCCGCACAATGATAACTTACTTCATTAGGGTGAATATAAATTGGCGGAAAATCTTGAGTTGATTCAGAAGATAAGACAACCTCTTGACGTTTCTGATCTATAAAGATTTTCTTGATATTTGCTGTATTATCTATAATTGAGACTATGTAATCTTTGTTTCCTGGAGTTTTATCCTCACTATCTACTATAACATAGTCCCCGTCTTGTATTGATTGTCCTTTGATATTTGCTTTATTCATTGATGAGCCGACTGCTTTCAGAGCAAAGAGGCCCTTTTTTCTTTTTATAAGCTTAGAGGATAATTTTAAATACCCCTCAATATTATTTTCTGCAACAATAGAAGCAGGGCCACAATCAGCAGCTCCGACAATTGGGATACTTACAAACTGACTATCTCGTACAGAATCGGTTATTTTTTTGATTATTTTGTTTTTCTTGTCTAACTTGACCAGTCCTTTATCAACCAACATCTGGAGGTGGTGCTTGATTTTTTGAGGATGGTCCACTCCGACAAGTTCACCAATTTCTCGGAGTTTTAAAGCTCCTATATTATTTTCTGATATCAACTTTAGAAGTTTCTCCTGGATAATGTGCATAAATATATTATAATCTATCGACAGGATTTTGTCAACCCCAGTTGAAAACTTGACAAAGTCATTTTTCTCAGTCATAATTGAAGTACCGGCATCATGGCCACTACCGCAAATTTAACTTTTAAGCCATGGGAAGGATTTATATGTACCGAAGACGAAGAGGGCATGATACTTGGCATTTCTGCAGCAACTGTTCCAACTGGCCAACTTCTGATTGTGACTCCAGGCAGGACAAACCCACTTCCGGGGAATTCTGCAATGAGTGTCGCGCAAAGCGGGACAACGGAGAGTGCCGTTAAGGAGTAGTAGAAATTGACGGAGGTAGCGGTGAGTATTTAACTTTATAGTCTTATGCTTATCGTTCAGTAAAAGCAGGATCAATGGCTATGTTGATCCTGCTTTTATTATTGAAGTATAGATATCCCTTACCAAAGCAAAATAAGTTTTCCAATTATCCCGAACGTCTCCAGGGAAGTACTTGAGAGCGCTGTCTTAAAGCCATTTCAAAGAGTTTTCCAAAATCCTGTTGCTTGCCCTTTGGACACGAAAAAACCAATTTGGCTCACATTAGCCAAAGTTTGAGATTCTCGTGTTGCTTGACCAATCGGCTTTGGAAAACTAAAAGCTGTTATTTAACACAAAAAAGCGTATAATTAAAACAAATGGTTAAAGTTAGGAAGTACATTTTAAGTGGCCTAATTGCAATTGCCTTATTTTCTATTTTGGCTTTTTTCTTTAACTTCTTGGGTGCAGAAGATGGTTTGGAAGCGTATTTAGGACTATGTGCAACATTTTTAGCTGTATATTTATATCGCGAGCACCATGGCAAAATACAGTAAGATAATTATTTTTGTTTTGGTAATATTTCTTTTTATACTTGGCCAAAAATATAAAGCTTTGCAATCTGAGAATGAGGACTTATCTGCCGAGAACGAGGATATATCCGCGCTGGTTGATGAATACGACTATTCTTTAAGCCAAGCAAATGACAATATAGATGAAGCGAACTCTATTATCGAAGATGCACAAGGATACGCATGGTCTAGCTATGAAGAAATGGGGGAAGCTTTAGATAACTTAACGACCGTAGATACAGTAAGTGCTCCTTAATTCATGTTGAAAGAAGTTTTATTTAAAATTAAGAGTCATTCATCAAAAATTTTAAAAATAATATTGATTTTAAGTATTGTTGGTGGGCTATTTTATTGGTATGAATATAGACCAGTAAGAATAAAACAATATTGTATGAAAGAGACGATCGAAAGGGTAAAGAATGCCAACAGGGCCACGGCCAGTACAATTAGGCTACTCTATTGGAGATGCACGATAGAAAAAGGTTTATAATGAAGAAAGTGGCAATACTCATAATTGCTGTAAGTTTCACTGCTAGTAGCTGTAACAATCAAGTATCTACGGGAATTAATCAATCTTCCGAAATTCAGGAACAAAAATCAGCTCCAGAAAAAACAAAATCAAGCTGTGATCCCAACTATTCAGGATGCGTTCCAATCGCCAGTGATGTGGACTGTGCCGGAGGAAGTGGAAACGGTCCAGCATATATAAGCGGGCCGCTGAAAGTCATTGGCACAGATATCTACGGTTTGGATAGAGATCACGACGGTTTCGCTTGTGAATAATCCAAATTGTTGGTAAATAACTTATAGATATCCTTTAAGTTACTCGAACGAAAAAATTAAAAATCTTGTTGACTTATGGAATCAAATATACATAAAGTGGAAATTGTTAAAGCGCCGCTTCCAAAAAACTGGCCTTCCATTATCGCGCTTGTAATTTCTATAATTTCCCTTGGTTTTGTTGGATATAACTACTTTATTCTAGAACGAGCCTTAATTGGAATTTCTGATTTTAAAATAGAACGAGCCTTAATTAAAGACGAAGCATTATTGGTTTTATTTTACAATATTACTAATTATGGTAACGTACCGGCCCGTGATGTAAAATTAAAAATTTATACAATTCCAGTTGATGACGATAATAATAAAGGTGAGCTAGCGTGGAATGACTCTGTTCCTGGCATGGTTTTTCCGAATACATCCTTGCCTTATGGTGGTATCCACTTTTTTAAAATTGGCGATGGTGAATCGCTTGGTAAAACAGTAGCACTGGTGTTTGATATAGAATACAAAGACTCTCTGGTCGGAAGTAGAACAACACAGCTATGGTTTAAGTATACAATTGGCGATGAGGGAAAAGATGTTGTTCAATATCTACTTGGTAGCGAGAAGAGAAAGATTGATAACAAATATTTAGAGCTTAAAACTAATCCATAAGAACGATACGGTATAATCGCCATGATTAATGATTTCGTCTCAAAAACGATTTGCCACTTTTACCAGCGGCTCACTGCTGTTTTTTCATTATACTAGCGTCTGGGGTGTCAAAGTAAAAATCTGATAGATATCAAAAACAAGTCTCTCAAAAGTTTTCAACCTGTCTCGAAACGGTCTACCATCTGGAAAATATTCGATTGACCAATTGACTATTTTAGGAATTGAGGTAAAATTACAGCATGATTCAACAATTTACCGCAATTTATAAAAAGCACGGCAAATGGTTTTCAGGTTGGGTGGAAGAAATTCCCGGGGTCAATACCCAAGGCAAAACTTTGAAAGAAGCAAAAGAAAATTTGAAAGAAGCCTTGTCGCTTGTGCTTGAAGTGAATCGAGCAATGACCAGAAAGGAAATTTCGGGCAAGGTTATCCGGGAACCGCTTAAGCTCTAGCTTAAATGAAACGTGCTGATCTGATCCGTCATCTTTTCAGACACGGTTGCGTATTTATCAGAGAAGGCGGCAATCACAGTGTGTTTTTCAATCCTGAATTACGAAAAGTTTCTACAATTCCGAGACATAAAGAAATCAATGATTTTTTAGCCAAGAAAATCTGCAGGGATTTGGGAATACCCAAACCGCGCCGATAAATCGCTCCACGGCGATTTTTTAGTTTTTACCAATGCGATCTGGAAAACCTAAAGCTGTAATCTTGGGGGAGACGAAGAATATTTCCGTTCAGTTCGGTCAACAACAAAAGAAGCCTGATTCTCATCAGACTTCTAGAAAGTTGAGCCCTTAATCGGACTCGGGTGGTTCTGAGCGGGTCGCTTCCAAAGCCAGGTCAATCACGGCACGTAGATTTCTCAACGTCTCGTGATCGATGACAAAACCAAAGAACTTTTTCTCCATGAGCTGGCCGTGCACGTCACGATGCGAATCGTGACAATGGCAGAAAGCAATGGCCACCGAGTCAGGGCCAGCGCAACTTTCAAAAGCAACCGCGATCTCACCGAGCTGGACGGCCGAGTCTTCAAGCTCCTTCTTCCACCTTTCGAGATTGGCAGGAAAAAAAATTTGAGGAGCGTCCATGTCCATCTTTTCTTCCCCTTGCCTCACCGGTCCCGGAATGCCAACTTGAATACCTCCAAAACTGATCATGTAACCTCCTTTTTATTTAGCTTTGGCTATAAATTGCTTAACGTAGCATTATGTACTTTTAATGCTTTTTGTCAAGACCCCAACCGATTATAACGCCTATCAATTTAAACAGCGGGGTTCTAAAAAGTAGCAAAAATGGTGTATTCCTGTTATTATTTTGCTGTCAGTAAATCGGCTGTTGAAGTAGTACTGAATAAATCTGCTTAACCAACCCCTCAAAAGTTTTCAACCCGTCTCCTCCTCCGCGTGAAGCTTCGGACGGACGCGGTCGAAATGGGCTATTTGTTTTATAAAAAAACAACCCCCTTTCTCTGATATGTCGTGCCATACTGGTCGGCAATTATGCCGTGAGGCGTTTCAAGCCTCGTGTGTATGGCGTAGACTGTCAGAGAAAGGGGGATTCCTTGTCGGGTGGTTCCTCGATAAGATACCTCCTGATTGGATTTTACATATATTATAGCAGAAAATTTGGGGTTTGTAAATAGCTTGTTGGGAAAAGGGGTTTTGAGTTTTTGAGCCCAGACCTTATAATAAAAAATATGAAACCAAAAATCAAAGCCATTATTTTTGATCTCGGCGGGGTGATTACCCACGGCGGGTATCTGGATTTCGTGAAGCATTATTGTACGGCTTGTCTGACGCGCCAAGGCCAGAAAAAAATTTTTGAACTTGAGCACCAGGTGAATCTGGGGAAAATCACCGAGAGCCAATTTTACAAAAAAATCAGGGAAGTTTTTGGGGTGCGGCTGACCCCCAAGCAGATGCATAACCTGATCGTCAAACATATGAAAGCAGACAAGGGATTGGTTCACCTCATCCCGCACCTCAAAAAAGCCAAGATCGCGCTGTTTACCAATTCCATCGGCCATATGGCGCTCGAGGTTTTGCGCAAGCGGCACCTCTCCTCTCGGAGGATTTTTGACAAGGTTTTTGTTTCAACCAAGATGCGTCTGGCCAAACCCGCTCGCCGGGCCTATCAATATGTGCTGAAGGAATTGAAGGTCAAACCCCGCGAAGCGATGATGGTGGATGACCGGCCGGAGAATATCCGGGCAGTGAAGAAAATCGGCATGCACGGAATTGTCTACAAAAATTCGCGACAGTTCAAGCGGGCAATTAAAAAATACGAATTGGTGTGAAGATGGAAGCAAAAAAAGCAAAATTAATCATCATCGGTTCCGGGCCGGCGGGATTGACCGCCGCGATTTATGCCGCGCGGGCGGATTTGCAGCCCTGGCTCATTGCCGGCACCACATTTGGCGGCCAGTTGATGCTGACCACTGAAGTCGGCAATTATCCGGGATTTGTGGAAGATATCCATGGACCGGATTTGATTGGGCGCATGCTCAAGCAGGCCGAGCGGTTTGGCGCCGAAGTGGTGTTCAATGATATTATTAAGGTAGATTTTAATTCCCGCCCGTTTCGCCTCGCCGCAGATGGCGCGCAGTACGAGACCCAAGCCGTGATTATCGCGACCGGCGCTTCGGCCCAGTGGCTCAATATTCCTTCGGAAGAACGGCTGCGCGGGAAAGGGGTCTCAAGCTGCGCGACCTGCGACGGTTTTTTCTTCAAAGGCAAGAAAGTGGCCGTGGTCGGGGGTGGGGATACTGCCATGGAGGAGGCGACCTATCTTACGAAATTCGCAACTGAAGTGACGGTCATACATCGCCGCGACGCTCTGCGCGCTTCAAAGATCATGCAAGAGCGGGCGTTGGCCAATCCAAAGATCAAATTTATTTGGGACAGCGAAGTTGTGGAGATTTTGGGCGAGAATGACGTCACTGGAGTCAAAATCCGCAATGTCAAATCCGGGGAGACGTGGGATTTGGAAGTCGAAGGAGTTTTTGTTGCCATAGGGCACGAGCCGAACACAAAATTCCTTCAGGGGTCGGGAATTGAACTTGATAAAAAGGGATATGTAGTCATTCACGATCATAGCCTGACCAATATCGAGGGGGTGTTTGTGGCAGGGGATGTCCACGACCATGTTTACCGACAGGCCATCACTGCGGCCGGCGCGGGTTGCCGCGCGGCAATGGACGCGGAACGGTGGCTGGCCGAGCACAGGGCATAAAAATATGATTAATCCATTTGAAACCGCGAAAGCACAATTGGACAAAGCGGCCGCGACCGCGAATTTGGATTCGGATTTGATTGAACGCCTGAAGGTGCCGGATCGCTACGTCGAAGTTAGTATTCCCGTGGTGATGGATAATGGCGAGCAGAAAATTTTTACCGGATTCAGAAGCCAGCATAACAACGCCCGAGGGCCCTACAAAGGGGGAATTCGTTTTCATCCGGAAGTGAGTCTGGACGAGGTGCGGGCCTTGAGTTTCTGGATGACTTTCAAAAATGCCGTGGTTGGCGTTCCCTTCGGCGGGGGCAAGGGGGGAGTTGTTTTTGATCCCAAGAAAGTCAGCCCCGCGGAATTGGAAAAAATTTCCCGGGGATACATCCAAAAAATTTCCCGCCTGATTGGGCCGGAGCTGGACGTGCCCGCGCCGGATGTCAATACGAATTCGCAGATTATGGATTGGATGGTGGACGAGTACGCGAAGCTGACCCGGAACAAAAACGCCCCGGCCTGTTTTACGGGTAAATCCCTGGGCAACGGCGGGAGCGAGGGGCGGCAGGAGGCGACAGGGTTCGGCGGGGGCATCGTTTTGCGCGAAGTTTTGGCCAAGAATTTAATTCAAGCGAGAGGAAAAACGATCGCCATCCAAGGCTTTGGCAATGTGGGCCAATTTATTGCCGAGGCAGTGGCCAATCTCGGCTGGAAGATCGTAGCCCTCTCGGACAGCAAGGGGGGAGTGTATAACGAAGCGGGTCTCAATCTGACAGAAGCCGAAGCGCACAAAAAGCAGACTGGCGCGCTCAAGGATCTTTCCGGTTCAGCCAACATTACCAACGCGGAACTTTTGGAGCTTGGCGTTGATGTGCTCATTCCGGCCGCCTTGGAGAATGTATTGACCGCGGAAAACGCGGGGCGCGTCAAAGCCCCGCTTATTTTTGAGATGGCCAACGGGCCGACAACCACAGAGGCAGATGAAATTTTTCAAAACAGCGGCAAGATCGTGATTCCCGACATTCTGGCCAACAGCGGGGGAGTGGGCACCAGTTATTTCGAATGGTATCAGAACATGCACGGCGAACATTGGCCGCGCGAGCAGGTTTTGGACAAATTAAAAAGCCTGATGATTCAGGCGTTTGCTGATGTTTTTACGGTCCATAAAAAATACCAAACATCTTTTCGTTCCGCGGCCTATATTCTAGCCGCCGAGCGGCTTGCGGAAGCAGGCAGTTAAGGGTTGGCGCGTTCCACGTATTCGCCGGTTTCGGTGTTCACCCGCACAAGCTCGCCTTCTTTGATAAACAGGGGAACGTTTACCACCAGTTTGGTTTCCAGGATTGCCTGTTTCGTGCCGCCGGTCGCGGTGTCACCTCTGGTGCCCGGCGGGGTGCTTACGACCTTGAGGTCGACTTTGATTGGCAGGTCAATGCTGATCGGTTTATCGTCAAAATAAACCAGGTTGACATCCATGCCTTCTTTCAAGTAGCCTAATTTGTCTTCCGAGAGATCGCGGGGGATATCCACTGTTTCATAAGTTTCGTTGTTCATAAAATGCGCGCCGCTTGGGTCAGCGTACAGAAATTGCGCTTTTTGTTTGGTAATATCCGCGCCTTCGATGCGCTCTCCTGACTTGGCCGAATATTCGACAACTTTTCCGGTGATGAGGTTGCGCATTTTCATCTGCATGACTGGTTTGCGTTGCTGCATGCGCACAAATTGCGACCACATAATTTCATGCGGTTGGTTGTTGAACACCATTACAGTCCCTTTTTTGAGGCCCGAGAAGTCCAATGTCGGCATGACGAGCTACAATGACGGCACAAACGGCATAAGCGCCATATGCCGGGCGCGTTTCAGGGCTCGCGCCACGACTTTCTGGTGCGTTGAGCAGGTGCCCGTTCGTTTTTTTCCCAGGATTTTCGCGTGCGGGGACATGAAACGATGCATAAGCTGGATGTCCTTGTAGTCCAGATAGTTCATCTTATTCTCGCACAGGAAACAATTTTTTCTTTGGTTGATAACCGGCATTAAAATGGTATATCTTCAACACTGATTTCTTCCGTGTTTGAACCAGGAGCCGTTTCCGGCGCGCGGCGGGACGGTTCCTCGGCGGCCACATCAATTTGTTCTTCCGCCGCTTGCGGTCTCGCACTTGCCGCGCCGGCCTGCCCTTTGCTGTCCAACATGATGAGGTTGTCCGCGACAATTTCCGTCCGGTTTCGCTTCGCTCCGTCCTGGCCCTCCCAACTGCGGGTCTGGAGGCGGCCTTCCACCAGGACGCGGCTTCCTTTGCGCAAATATTGAGCGACAATTTCTCCGAGTTTCCGCCAGGCGACGATGTTATGGTATTCCACGGCCTCTTTTTTCGCGCCCTGCGGATCCGTCCACACGAAATTTGTCGCGACGCTGAAGGATGTGACGTTCGTCCCGCTAGGCGTGGAACGGGCTTCGGGGTCGCGGGTCAGTCTGCCGACTATGGTTGCTCGATTTAAATCCATATTGTTAGGTGCTTAATTAATTATTTGATATTCTCGTTTGATTCCAGGGCTTTTTCGATCTCGGCGTCGAGGTCGATGTCAAATTTTTTCTCCCTCTTGACCTTTTCTTTTTCGGCGGGGATTTCTTCTCTCGGCCTCATCGCCTTGAGTTTGGCCTGTTCGGCGCGATCCTTTTCCATTTGCGTCAGCGCTTCATCCATGTTCAGAATGAGATACCGAATGATGTTTTGCGTGGTCCGGATGCGGTGTTCGATTTCACTGATTTTTTCCGGCGGCGCCGAGAAATTGACGACCACATAATAACCGATGCGGGATTTTTTGATCGGATAGGCAAGTTTCTTTTTGCCCGGTTCCTCGTATTTTTCGATCATCCCGCCGGAATCGGTAATAAATTTTTTGATCTCTTCCGCGACCTTCGGGATCTCGTCATCAGAAGTCTCGCTGCCGACGATGTACATCAGTTCATATTTTGGCAATGTCGTTTGTCCTTCGACATTCTCCTCACACGGAGAAGAATATGCACTTAATCTTTAGTTGTCTTCATAGTGTATATTTAAGCCGAAAAGAAGTCAAGACATGTTGTACAAAAATTCCCGTTCTAATTTGAATCGCTATAGCGATTCAAATTAGCATAAACGGGAGGTGCGCCTAAATGATCTCAAAGTATTCATAACGAAAGATCACTTGACGGATATTTGGTGCGAAATCAGCCAATTTAAAGGGTCGTTGGAGCTGACTTTTATGGCTATTGATTGCAGCCAGCTTCTTTTTTGCATGCTTTTTGATATTGATCCTTGTGAGTTTTGCGTCGGCAGTTCCTTTCAGTTTGCCAGGTCTATAATGACTGTGATGCACTCTCCTTGCGGCGAAAAATTTATTAAACCGTCTCATTACTGAAGATGGATTACTTACCAGCCAAATTTGCGATGGCCGGTATTTTGCTTTTTTTGCCCCGGCGACAGCGGCTTTGCCGATCGTGATATGGTCGTTATGTCCGGTCATTCCTTCTTTCCCAAACGTCGCGATAATCCCCGGCCTTATTTGGTTGATTTTTCGAATAATTACCCGGACGAGCTTTCCAAAATTTTCATTTATCATCTGTCCATCCTTGTATCCGAGAAACTCCATGGATTTAATGCCCAATATTTTGCAAGCTTTGTGTAGTTCACGCTCACGAATCTTTGCCAATTGTTTCTCGGTTGCGGGTTTGCCAAGTTTCGAATTGCCTTTTTCCCCGCGGGTCGCGCAAATCACAGCAACATTTTTCCCGGCTTTCCGAAACTTCAGCGACGTTCCGGCGAACAAAAAAGACTCATCATCAGGATGGGCGACAATTATCAGCAGATGAGTTTTTGTATTTTTTTGCACCGAAGATTTATTTGGAAAACCTGAAATGAACGACGTCGCCGTCTTGTATCACGTAATCCTTGCCCTCGAATCGCAAAAGACCCTTGTCCCGAGCCTGCTGGTAGCCGCCGCAGTCGATAAGTGTCTTCCAATTAATTACTTCGGCTTTGATAAAACCCTTTTCGAAATCCGTATGGATCACTCCGGCCGCCTGCGGCGCTTTTGTACCGGCCTTGCAGGTCCAGGCGCGTGTTTCCTTGGACCCGGCCGTGAAAAATGTGATGAGATTGAGAATGTCGTAGCTTTCCAGGATGAGCTTCTCAAGTCCGGTCATTTGCAAATTGAGTCCCAAAAGATATTCTCGCCTTTCTTTGTCCGGAAGTTGAGTCAGTTCGGCCTCAAGTTTGCAGTCAAGCGCGATAAATTTTTTATCTTTGTGGATGTCCTCGCCGCTCGTCGGGGAGAAGGGCCCCGGGGAGATATTGGCCACGTACAACATCGGCTTTCTGGTCAGAAAGGGAAATTCATGCGAATATTTTTGTTCTTCATCAGTTAGCTTCACATTCAGGGCGCGTTTGCCGGCCGAGAGAGCTTCAAAGTATTTTTCCGCGATTTGAGCCCGTAGAAGGTCGTCGTGCGTCCCGGATTTGGCCGCCTTTCGCAGGGTTTCGCGTTTTTTCTCGATCATTTGCAGATCAGCCAGAATAAGTTCGGTTTCAATTGTTTCCATGTCCTCTTTCGGGTCAACCTTGCCTGAAACATGGATAACATTTTTGTCGTCAAAAAACCTCACAACCTCGACGATTGAGTCCACTTCGCGAATATGTGAAAGAAATTGATTGCCCAAACCCTCGCCTTTGTGCGCGCCAGCCACGAGCCCGGCGATATCGTTGAATTCAATGACTGTGGGGATGATTTTTTCCGATTTTTCCAGGGCCGCCAAGCTCGCCAACCGGCGGTCGGGGACCGGCACGACCCCGACATTTGGTTCAATCGTCGCGAAAGGATAATTGGCCGCTTCGACCTCAAGATTGGTGAGGGCGTTGAAGAGGGTTGATTTGCCGACATTCGGCAGACCGACTATTCCGATTGAGAATGACATAGTATATAATTATAGAACAATGTTGAATATCAATCCAACAATTTTCCATGCCTACGATGTCCGCGGCATCTACCCAAAAGAGATTACCGAAGAAGCGGCTTATGCGATCGGCCGAGGTTTTGCGAAGTATTTGATCAATGACCTGAAAAAAGCCCTGCCCTTTTCCGTGGTTTTGGGACAGGATATGCGCGGCTCCTCGCCGTTTTTGGCGCGGGAAGTGGTCCGCGGGATAAATGACGAAGGAGTGGATGTCACAGACATCGGCCGCGTCCCCACCCCAGCCTTTTACCACGCTGTCGCTTTCAAGGATTTTGCCGGCGGTGTGATGGTGACCGCGTCCCATAATCCCAAAGAGTATAATGGATTCAAATTTTGCGCGGAAAAGGCCGCCCCAATCGGCGAGGGGACTGGATTGGAAAGAATCAGGGAATATTCCGGAGTGGAAAGCGAGACCAAGCTTTCCAACAAAGCCCGGGGGCATCTCTCCACTCTCGGCGGAGTCGTCGCGGAATATGTGGCCAGAGATTTGTCTTTCGCGGATTTGAAAACAATCAAAAAGCTGAAAATCGCCGCTGACCCGGCCAATGCCATGGGCGCGGTGTATCTGGAGGAATTATTCGGCAAAATTGATTGCGATCCAATCAAAATAAATTGGCAATTGAATGGCAATATGCCGATTCACGAGGCAAACCCGCTCAAGATCGAGACTCTCCAGCAAATTCAGGAAGTGATCAGAAACGAGAGGGCCGATTTTGGAATCGCCACGGACGGCGATGGCGACAGGATCGTTTTTTTGGACGAGAAGGGACAGGTCATGCCGCCCTATATCATCCTGGGGTTGGTGGCACAAGCGCTCCTCAAGAAGTATCCGGGCGCGCGGATCGGCTATGATCTGCGTTCCAGCCGGGTGGTCAAAGAAATGATCGAAGCGGCAGGCGGAGAAGCGGTCGAGACCAAGGTCGGCCATTCGAACATCAAGGTTTTGATGAAAGAGAAGGATATCCTCTTTGCCGGCGAGCTATCCTCGCATTATTATTTCAAGGAAAATTACAATTTTGAATCGCCGGTTTTCGTTACGGCGCAGCTGCTGGCAATCCGCTACGAACTGGACCGGCCATTCTCCGAAATTTGGGAGCCGCGCAAAAAATACGCCCAATCCGGGGAGATAAATTTTGATGTCGCCGACAAAGATGCGGTTCTTGCGAAATTGGAAAAAAAATACGCTGACGGGACGATCAGCAAACCGGACGGACTAAAAGTCGATTATCAAGACTGGTGGTTCAGCGCCCGGCCGTCGAATACCGAAAACGTATTGCGGCTCAATTTGGAGGCCGCCGACGAAACGGCGGTGAAACGCAAAGTCGAGGAATTGCGCGCTCTGATTGTCGGCGAAAAAAACACCGAGCGCTAGGTTAAGAATCACTTAAGCGCTCGGGTAGAGCTGTTGGAAGTCCCGGGAGATCCGCAGGGGATGAAACCTGTCGGCAATCTGGTGGATAATGTTTGGATCAATTTGTCCGTTTTCTGCCGGAACACTAATTCGGAGTACTGCGGGGTTTTTGTCTGCGCCATAGCCGCGCACGACTCCGTCTACGAGCATGACAGACAGGGGTTCCCAAATCAGTTTATCCAGCTCCCCCTGGACTAGCTCCGCGGAGCCAAGCTCCAGAAAGATCTCTGCAGTTTTGGTTTTCGTTTCTGCTTCGTCGCTCATCACCCCTCCTTTTTTCGGCCTTGTCTTCAGTATAGCAAATTTGGTCTAGGTTGCTGTCCACAGCCCCATTTTTTCTTTTACTTCCCGCAAGGTCTGGGACGCTTGGCCGCAGGCTTTCTCTTTGCCATCTGTAATAATCTGTTTGATATACTCAGGGCGTTTTTCCAATATTGTCCGTTTCTCGCGATAGTCTGAAAAATGATGCGCGATCACCTTCGCCAGGTTCGCCTTGAGATCCGCGTAGCGGATTTCGCCTTTTTGGTGGGCCTCTTTGTAGAATTGATGTTGCTGCGGTTCGCCAAAAATTTCCAGAAGCTGGAACAGATTTGCGACACCCGAACTCATCCGTCTGTCTTTTCCCGTGTCGGTAACGGCGCGGGCGAGTTTTTTCTCAATGGTCTTGGCATCATCGCTGATGTTGATCACATGTCCCTCGCCCAAGGACTTGCTCATTTTCTTGGCTGGTTCCAGGAGGCTCATGACCCGCGGGGTGTTTGTGAGCAGGGGTTTGATTGTTGGAAATGTCTGCCCGAATTTGTTGTTGAATTTTTTGACTATGTCATTGGTCAGTTCCAGATGCTGGAGCTGGTCCTCGCCGACTGGTACGCCGTAGGGTTTGTAAAGCAGAATGTCGGCGGCCTGCAAAACCGGATAATCAAACAGGCCGACATTGATATTTTCTTTCTGACGGCCGGCTTTGTCTTTGTATTGGGTCATCCGTTCAAGCGATGCGATTGGGACAAGAGTGTTGAAATACCACGCCAGCTCCGCGTGTTCCGGCACCTGGGACTGGATGAAGATG
>JAUYKH010000006.1 GCA_030700065.1 bacterium
CGCCGTGTCGCCCGCGTTAAGGAGAAAGATGTCCTCAATCTCCGTGGCGTTCAGACAATCCGTGCAGGTCACGTCCACCACGCGCAAATCGCCGGAGTTGTTCTCCAGGGTGGCGTCGTCCGTGAAGGAGTCAAAGGTTTGGGCGTCAATGACCAGGCTGGTCCCGACCGTCAAAGCGTCGCTCGCGAGCGTGGTAATGGTGGAGGAGGCGCTCACAATGACCCCGACGGTGGTGGAGGGGGCGATGAAGGTCTGGTCTGTCCCAAAATTCCAATTTGAACCCGATCCTCCCCCGGAAACATCATCAGCGCAACTGATCAGGCCGTTGATGTTAGCCGTGAGCTTTCCATCGTTGGAATTGTCAGTACAATTAAGCCCCAGCGTCAACCCCCCGGCAATGTTCACGGCTCCATTGAACCGACTGTCACCCACTACGCCCAGGGTAGAGGTAGGCGAAGCCGTGCCAATTCCCACTCGATCTTCATTCACATTGACGGTAAATACAGAAGTGTCGATTATCAAAGAAGTTGCGAAAGTTGAAGTGGCGGTATCAATACGCAGACGCTCGATTCCGCCCGTGGTAAAACCCAAAGTATCGTCGCCAATTCTATATAGCCCCGTGTTCAAATCGTTGCTGAAGGTCAGGCCAGGCAAAGAAACAGATCCGTCAGCCAGACGCAGTGCCCCGCCAACACTCAATGTATCTGTAGTAGTCGCGGAATTAAAATTACCACCGCCGGTTAAGACGAGATTGCCAGACGAATTCAAAACTGGAACTTGACTCGCTGTCGGAGTTTGCGAAGCGGCGTAGCCGCCGAGGGTACTGGCATTTATTGCATAACCCGCGGAAGTAATTTGTTGTCTGGGGGAAAGCGTCTCATATTCCCCGCTTGTTCCTTGTTTGACCTGCACCTGAAGATAGACTGTATCGTTGTCATTGAAATTATAGGTCAGGTCATCTGTGTCTTCTCCAATGTTGACGTTAAATACGCCTTCAGTAACCGTAACCGTAGTCGTAGCTACGGTACTGGCTGGCCAGAGTTGAGCGCCAGAGCCGACAGCGGCATTGTCCCATATCGAAAATTTGAAATTGTAGCTTGTCCCGCTGCCGCCCAAGAGATCCCCGTCAGCATCAGTCAGGCGACCTTGGTAACTAATAATTTCGGGTACCCCTGTTACCGCGCGCGCGTTGAATGTTTTGCCAAGCACAATTAGGCCGGCCACAAAAAGTAAACAGCAAAAGGCCGCAATTATTTTTTTTGTGATTTTATTATTCATGGAGTCCCCCCCGCAGGAGTTTCCAAATAGTCTCCCGACTATACCGTCTGTCTCTTCTTCTGCCAATCCGGACAACGTCAATAAACCCTTCTTTCTCCCAGTTCCGAAGGGTGTTTTGGTGAACGTTCAGGATGTTTGAAACGTCACTGATTGTCAGAAACTCTGGCAATTCGTCAAACGACATTAAATTTTATTTTTGTTTTAGCTAGAGTCTGCCACAGAGCTCTCTTTCTTGAGAAAGAGTGCTTTAAAAGTCTTTATTTAACTGTTTTTTGTTTTTGTTTCGAACCTGCCAACACTTCACATTTCTTTATACTAATAATACCAAATTTTTAGCCCTTTGTCAATAATTAAAAAACCCGGCTCGTTTTGCGAGCCGGGTTAATAAATTTAGCTTTTAAGTGATAATTTTGTCCACGATTCCGTATTTTTTGGCTTCATCGGCCGTCATGAAGAAATCCCTGTCCGTATCTTTTTCGATTTTTGAAATAGATTGCCCGGTGTGAGAGGATAATATTTTATCAACCTGCTGTTTGATGCGGAGCATCTCCTTGGTCTGTATCGCCACATCCTTGGCCTGTCCTTCCGCGCCGCCCATCACTTGGTGGATGAGCACGCGCGAGTTTGGCAGAGAAAATCTTTTGCCTTTTGTTCCGGATGCCAGAAGCACTGCCGCTGCCGAGGCGGCCTGCCCGATACAAATTGTCGCGACGTCGTTTTTTACATACTTCATTGTATCGTAAATTGCAAGGGCAGAAGTTACCGAGCCGCCGGGGGAGTTGATATAGATTTTGATTTCCTTTTTCGGATCATCTGCTTCCAGAAACAAGAGCTGGGCAATGATAATATTGGCGACATGATCGTCAATCGGTTCGCCCAAAAAAATTATTCTCTCTTTGAGAAGTCTCGAGTAAATATCATACGCTCGCTCGCC
The DNA here is from genome assembly GCA_030700065.1 of bacterium. GTDB lineage: Bacteria > Patescibacteriota > Doudnabacteria > UBA920 > 2-01-FULL-46-14 > JAUYKH01. The sequence goes on from JAUYKH010000006.1 coordinate 2,213, forward strand.
GAACGGGGATTTATCGATGACCATCGGTATCAAAGGCATAAAATTTTCAATTTCTAATTTTCAATCAATGATCAAATCCCAATTTTCAAGTTTGGAAATTGTTACTTGTAAATTGATAATTTAAGGATTATCTTCCACTCCGCCCTTTTGCATTTCTTCCCCGACTTCAGTTTCGGCGCTCTGTTCCTCGTTCGGCATTTCGCCTTCGGCCAAATTTGGCGCAGGCTCTTCGGGTTCTTCGTCCAGAGTTGCCCCGGTGCTTTCGGCAAAAGTTTCGGCTTCCTTTGTTTTTTCTTCCGCTTCTCCCAAATTCTCTCCGGCAATGTCGATTTTCCAGCCGGAAAGGCGCGCGGCCAGCCGGACGTTTTGTCCGGCCTTGCCGATGGCGAGCGAGAGCTGATCTTCCATCGCTCCGACCTTGGCCTCTTTGGTATCTTCATCGAGTGAAACATTCAAAATTTTTGCCGGGCTTAGAGAGTTGGCGACAAATTTTACCGGATCCTCACTCCACTCGATAATATCGATTTTTTCCCCGCCCAATTCTCCCATCACTGTCTGGACGCGGGTCCCGCGCTGGCCAACGCAGGCCCCGATGGGGTCAACCCCCTCCTGATTGCTCATGACGGCAATTTTGGAACGGCTGCCGGCTTCCCGCGCAATCGCTTTTATTTCAATTATCCCATTATAAATTTCCGGCACCTCTATTTCAAAAAGCCTTCTCACGACGTCAGGATGGGATCGCGAAAGCGTGATTTTCGGGCCCTTGGCAGTCGGCTCAACATGGAGGATCAGCACCTTGATCCTGGAGCCGACCTTGTAATTCTCGCCCTTGATCTGCTCGGAAGGGAATAGCACCCCGGTTGTCTTGCCCAAATCCACGAGCACCGTGTCTTTTTCCATCCTCTGCACGATGCCGGTTATCAACTGCCGCTCTTTTGCTTTGTACTCGGAGAACAACACATTGCGTTCGGCCTCGCGGAGCTTCTGAATGATGACCTGTTTGGCGGTTTGGGCGGCGATTCGCCCGAAACTCGTTCCTTCTTTCGGGGTTATTTCAGTTTTGATTTCATCTCCCATCTTTCGGCTCTTTTTGTGCTTTTGGGTTTCAGCCAGGGCGATTTCTTTCTGTGGGTCTTCGACTTCTTCCACGACGGTTTTTACATCATACACTTTCATGCCCATGGTTTCCGGATCGAGCTCAACGACGATATTCTGATCTTTTTCGCCGTAGTCTTTCCTGAAGGCGGCCGCCAAAGACGCCTCAATCATTTTGAGTATTTCGTCGCGGTCGAGGCCCTTTTCCTCGGCTATTTCATTTAACGCTTCAATAAAATCTTTATTCATTGGTGAAAAAAATGTGCCGGCACACTGCCCGCACTAAACTAAACTGTATCTTCAATCACGTTCTCTATCAGTTTAACAGATTTCACCATATTGTCAAGGCTCATCAGCACCGCGGCAAAATCGACCTGCAGGTCGAAATTTTCAAAACGCGGGTTGGCTTGAACGAACAGCTTGGCCATGCGGCGAAGATAGGCCTGTTTTCTAAAATTTAAAGTTTCAACGATATCCATAAATCCCTCGCTGGTTCGCGTTTTTACCTCCACGATCACGAGCCGCTTTCCCTGTCGGCAGACGATGTCCAGTTCGCCTAATTTTTTCTTGCCGTAAATCGCGTAATTCCGCGCCAGAATTTCAAATCCCTTATTTTGATAAAGATAGGCCACCCACAGCTCTCCGGCTTCCCCGGTTTTCATACCGGACAGATCAGGAGGCACGAGCCAGGTATTTTCTCTTCACCTTTTCCTCTTCCCACTGCTTCTGCTTCACGCGATATTCTTTGAAAAAATATTTAGCGATGAAGATCAGCCACACGAGCCAGATAACAAGCAGTAAAAGAACCGTAATATGCGCTGACAGCATGGGGATGTTTTCAAATCGGGAGCCAAACCACAGCAGTATCAGCGCCCCGGAGGTCAGAAAGACGTGGAAAAATCGGGACAGCAAAAACCTTTTCGGGCTTCCGGCTTCGCTCTGATAGGAGAAGATTTTTGCCAGCAGACTGACCAGGATAAAGGCCAGGGAAACAACAAAAAACATCTGATCCGAACGCTGAAGTTCGATGGGGTTCGGTCCCAAGAGATATGTTTTATCCCAGAGCTTTGTAAAATCCAACATCTTATTTTTGATATAGTAGCGCGTAATGGAAGGCGCCCGCCGGCAGGGTTCCTGCCGGCCGGAGCCCGTGCTTTTCGAGTAGTTGGCGAACTGCCATCTCGCTTAGCCGTTCTTTTGGTGCCGGACCCAGAAGCGCGTCCGAATTCCATTCGATGACCACCAAATAGCCGCCGGTTTTGAGTACCCGATATGCCTCGCGTATGACATTGTCTTTGTTGTCCGCCTGATGCAGGAGACTCGCCATGATCACCACATCAGCCGCAGTGTCCGGCAGTTTGCAGGAGCCAAATTTTTCCAAATCGCAGCTTTCGGTCGAAACATTGTGCAAACCGACCAGTTTTGCCAGAGTCGAGGTTTGAGAAAGGGCATCCTCCATAATATCGAGCGCGAAGACCCGTCCCTTTTTGCCAACAATCGCGCCGGCGGCGACGGCGTAATAGCCATTGCCACAACCAAAATCCGCTACCGTCATATTGGGTTGAAGCGGTACGGCTCGAAGCAACCGGTCAGGGTTCAAAAACGATTTTGTTTTGGTTTGTTGCATTTCAGAAGGATTCCAAGTATCCTTTTATATTTTGACACTTGCCGGTCGCATCGTCAATTTCCACAATGCAGTATCCCGCCTCAAATTTTCCGGTATCAGCCAATTCGAGCGGAAACCGTTTCTCCAGGCTCTCTCCGGCCAGAAATCTTTTGAGCGCCGACTCCGCGGTCACGCCGATTACGCTTTGCGCGCTCGCCACCATCCCGAGGTCGGTCAGGTAACCGGTGCCTCCTCGCAAGACTTGGGCATCGGCCGTGGCAACATGGGTGTGGGTTCCCAAAACCGCCGAGAGACGGCCGTCGGCCCAGAAACCCATGGCCCGTTTTTCCGATGTGGCTTCCGCATGGAAGTCCAGGATTTTGATTTTTGCTTTTTCGCCGGCTTCGGCCAGTATTTCGTTGAGTTTGATAAAAGGATTGCCGACTTTCCCCAAATCAAATTGAGTTTCCATGAAGACCTGGCCATTCAGATTGATGAGCAAAACCGGCGTGCCATTTCGGGCCTGGAAAATTTTATAACCTTCTCCCGGAAGATTTGTTTCCGAAACGAAATTCGCCGGGCGGATGATCCGGTCGGAATATTTTTCGAAAACCTCGTTTGCGCCTTCCGGCTTGTCAAATACGTGGTTTCCCGAAGTGAAAAAATCAACGCCGGCCTCGTGCAGTTCTCCGACGGTTTGCAGGGTGACACCTTTGCCGTGGGCAAGGTTTTCCGCATTGGCGATTGTTAGGTCCGGGGCGTACTCGGCTTTCAATTTTGGCAGTATTGTCGCGACAGCCTTCCGGCCGGGTTTGCCGACGATATCACCTAAGAACAAAATTTTCATGAAGCTTGAAGCATGAAACATGGAAAAAGTTTCAAGTTGCGAGTTTTATGTTCCATGTTATCGTGCATACTCTATTATTCTCAAATCCCTGATGACCTGCACTTTGATTTCGCCGGGGTATTTCAGTTCCTGCTCGATGCGGTGCGCGATTTCGCGGGCCAATTTCATCGCGCCCCAATCATCGATTTTTCCCGGTTCAATAAAAACGCGAATTTCCCGTCCGGCCTGGATGGCGTAGGTTTTCTCCACTCCGTCGAACGAATTCGCCAAGTTTTCCAATTCGGTGAGCCGCTTGATATATTGTTCGAAGGAATCCTTGCGCGCGCCCGGCCTGGCGCCGGAGATATTGTCCGCGGCATCCACGATCGCCGCTTCCAGGCTCGTGTGCTCCACATCACCGTGATGGGCCTCAATAGCGTTAACGATTTTGTCGGGAAGATTGAATTTTTTGGCAATTTGTTTGCCAATCTCAACATGCGTGCCTTCCATATCCTGATCCAGCGCCTTGCCGATGTCATGCAAAAGCGCGCCTTGCTTGGCAACTGAAACATCCGCCCCGAGCTCCTCGGCCATAATTGCCGCCAGTTTCGCCATTTCAATCGAGTGTTTGAGAACGTTTTGTCCGTACGAGGAGCGAAATTTCAGCCGGCCGATAAGCTGGACAAGCTTGGGGGGAAAGTTGGTAATGCCCAGTTCGTAAACCGCCTCCTCGCCCGCCTCCTTGATCATCTGCCCGACCTCTTTTTTGGCTTTGTCGTAAGCTTCTTCGATTTTTGCCGGGTGAATGCGGCCGTCCTGGATGAGTTTTTCCAGGGTAACTTTGGCGACCTGCCTGCGGACTGAATTAAATCCGGAAATAATCACCGCGTCAGGTGTTTCGTCAACTATCACTTCCACGCCGAGCATTTGTTCGAACGCCTTGATATTCCGCCCCTCTTTTCCGATAATTCGCCCTTTTAATTCCTCGGACGGAAGGGCCACGGCCGTGGTGGTCGTTTCGGTTGAGACCTCGGCGCTACAGCGTTCAATTGCCTGGGTAACGATATCCCGCGCCACGCGGTCGGATTCTTCGCGGGCTTGGGCTGTCAATTTGCGCGTCAGACCCAGGAGATCGTCGCGAACCTGCTTCTCGGTTTGATCGAGCATGATTTGTTTGGCCTCGTCCCGCGTTAGTTTTGCGATTTTTTCCAGATCCTGAAGCTGTTTTTCACGGGCCGAGAGGAGCTCCTCTTTCAGTTTTTTGATATCCTCATTTTGTCTCTCGATATTTTCTCTTTGCCGGTCGAGGTCTTTGGATTTGGCGTCCATGTCGCTCTCTTTCTTTTCCAGGCGCTGTTCCAGGCGCAAAATTTGCTGCCGGATTTCCTTTTCCTGGGCCTTGGCCTCTTCGGTAATTTTAATCGCCTGATCCTTGGCCGTGAGAATGAGTTCTTTTTCTTTTTGTTTGGCTTCTTCAAGAAGCTTCTCCGCCCGGCCTTCAGCCGAAGCCGTTCTGGACTTGGCCTGGAACGCACGGATGACGTATCCCGCGACCAGCGCCGCGACCGCTATCAAAATTAAAAACAGACTATTCATAGCAATGTTTAGTCTGCTTGAGGCGGCAAGTTTATTGAATTTTGCCTAAAAAACCCGTTTTACTTGATTACGGTTAGTTCGAATTCTATGAAATTGGGATTCCAGAGAATTTGGCTGTTAATCATGACGGAGTTTCGGTTTTAAGCAAAAATCAGATAGGAATTTCCACCGAGCAGACTTTTAATTTAGTTAATATAACTACTGACATTGTAAAAGCAAATGGAGAAGCTGTCAAATCGTTGGGGCTTGTGAAAAAAACACGGCTTCCATAGAATGACGCTATGTTCAACTCAAATTTTCCAATTCTCAAGCGTAAAATCAACGGCCGGAGGCTGGTGTATTTGGATAATGCCTCGACTACCCAAAAGCCGCAAAATGTGATTCTCGCAATGACTGATTTTTACGAGCACCACAATGCCAATATCCATCGCGGCATCCATACGCTTTCCCAAGAAGCCACGCAGATGTATGAAGGCGCGCGAGACAAGGTACAGAAGTTTATCAATGCCAAATATCGCGAGGAGATAATTTTTACGAGTGGAGCCACCGAAGCGATCAATCTGGTCGTCTGGACATGGGGACACGAGAATATCAAACGCGGGGACGAGATCCTCTTAACTGAAATGGAGCACCATTCCAATCTCGTTCCCTGGCAAATCTTGGCTCGAAAAAAAGGCGCGAAGCTCAAATTTATTCCGCTGAATGAAACTTGGAACCTGAAGCTTGAAACATTAAACAAGCTTATAACACGCAGAACCAAGATGGTTGCCTTGACTCACATTTCAAATGTGCTGGGCACAATCAATCCGGTTGAAAAAATTATCAAAGCCGCCCACAAGAAAGGGGCAATGGTTTTGATCGACGGCGCCCAGGCCGGCGGGCATATTTCTGTTGACGTCCAAAAATTGGGCGCGGATTTTTATGTATTGTCCGGTCACAAGATGTATGGCCCGACCGGCGTTGGCGTGTTGTACGGCCGCAAAGAAATTTTGGAAAATATGCCGCCGTATCAATCAGGCGGGCACATGATCAGAAGTGTTGACTGGCAGAATTCGACCTGGAACGATTTGCCGTGGAAATTAGAGGCGGGGACCGCGAATATTGCCGATGTTATAGGTTTAGGAGCCGCAATTGACTTTATAAACAAGGTCGGTCTCAGGGCAGTTAAAAATCATGAATTAAGAATCATGAATTATGTTTTAAGAGAATTAGGAAAAATTTCGGGGATTGAAATTTACGGCCCCGAGAGCGGCAAAGACCGGATCGGCGTGATTAGTTTTAATGCGGCCGGAGTACCTCCGCACGACCTGGCAAGCATTTTGGATCAGCGGGGAATTGCCATTCGCACCGGTCATCACTGCGCCATGCCGCTGCACCGGAAACTGGGGGTCGAGTCAACAGCGCGAGCCAGCTTTGCCATTTACAATACTAAATCAGACATCGACGCGCTCATCAAGGGAATAAAATATGCAATTCAACTTTTTTGTTCGTAACCTCACCCCAACCCTCTCCGAAGTCGGAGAGGGAGAAAGGGTGAGGTAGGAAATTATGCAGCAAAAAAACTATTCTCAAATTGTCCTCGATCATTACCGAAATCCGCGGAATTTTGGTAAACTGAAAGAGCCGACACATACGGCCGAAGAGGTCAATCCTTTGTGCGGGGATGAGATTAAGGTTTATCTAAGGGTTAAAAATGGTAAAAATGGTAAAAATGGTAAGATTGAGGATATAAGATACGAAGCGCGCGGGTGCGCGCTGTCGATCGCGGTGGCATCGATATTGGCAGAAAGAATAGTGAATAGAGAATTGAGAATTGAGGAAACCGGAAAGATGGAGAAATCGGATATTGAACAAATGTTGGGAATTAAAATTAGCCCTGCTCGTGAAAGCTGTATATTATTAAGCCTCAACGCAATAAATAAAGCATTGTCATCCTGACGGAAGTCAGGATCTAGATTCCATATCAAGTACGGAATGACAGAAAGGGAAAAATTATGATTCATACATTGCCAAAACTGCCATATGCCTATGATGCTCTCGAGCCCTACATTGATGCCAAGACCATGGAGATCCATCACACCAAGCATCACCAGGCTTATATTGACAAACTGAACGCCGCTTTGGAAAAATATCCGGACTTGCAGGAGAAAAGTGTGGAGGACCTGTTGCGCGAATTGGATTCTTTGAAAGTAGACGAGGCTGACCGAACCGCGATCCGTAATCACGGCGGGGGACACGCCAATCATTCCCTGTTCTGGCAGATCATGGGAGCAAAGAAAGAGGTGGATGACAAATTGGCGGCCGACATAAAAGCCGAATTCGGTTCAATCGAAGAATTCAAAAAGCAATTCACTGATATCGCGGCTAAACTTTTTGGGTCAGGCTGGGCGTGGTTGGCGCGCGACGAGCAGGGA
>JAUYKH010000017.1 GCA_030700065.1 bacterium
TGTTCCGCCACCTGCCCGAATACTTGGAGGGCAGAACACCAAAGAAAAATGTCCTTTCCACTTTCAAAAGAAATTTCACCCCCGCCAAATCTAGACAGCAAGGGACATTTTTCTTTGGTGTTGCCGAGAGAAGCGAGGCAGTGGCGGAACGATACGAGCGTACGATTCAGTTTCAAGCCACCACGCGCTCCGCGCGTGCGATTAGTCGGAGTCAGGATTATCAGCAAAATACATTCGAACTTTGTTTAATACACACCGCCAATTAAAGGTCGAATCAATATTTAAAGAAAGGACAAATCTATGCAAAATCAAGAGAATGCCATGAAGCACCTCAAGGAGCACGCGACCTATCCGGCTACCAAGGCCGAATTGGTCGCCCACTGCAATAATCTTTCCGATTTCCCCGAGGAAGATAAAAAGGAATTCGCGGACAGTCTTCCTGAAGGAACTTATAATTCCGCCGAAGAGGTCAGTAAGGCACTCGGCTGGTAGATTCGAAATCCTCAAGGTTGTTCAAAAACCCCGCCTTTTGGCGGGGTTTTTGATTTAGGTTGTTTTCTAGAATTCAATGGTTGGCTCGGGGAGGATCACTGGATCTTCCGGCTCTGGATTAACGGCGGGCGTACCGCTTACGTCATGGAGCTGAATCGGCGACTGAATGATTCCGTCCCTGGAATTTGCCTTGCCGCTCGCTGTTGGGGAGGTCGAAGTTGGCGAAACCGGACTTGCGGAAATCCCCTCGACGGATGTACCTTCTCCGCCACTGTTTGCCGCATCGAGCGATTCTCTGGAGACAACAATTGTTTCAGCGACTGCTTGCTTGACTTCCTGATCAATCTGATCTCCGAAGGAATTCAAGACCTTCTCCTGTTCTTCTACCAGCACCCGGGCATCATCGAGAAGCAGAAGTTCTGGTTTTGACGCCGAAGCGGCCGTGATGACTTGTTTGGTTGCTAATTGCAAATCTTCGAGCGTCTCGGCAACAACTTTGGTGGATTTGTTTTCCTGAACCAGGGTGACTACTTCTGCCAAGCGCCTTTTGGCATGATTGCTCAAAATCTTCACTTTTCCTTCATCGCTTGTCGTGAATGCAACTTCAACTTTTTCGACAGCCCGCTTAACTGGATAAAGCGTCTGCCCAGGGAGGCTTCCCTTTGACGCCCTTGCGGCGCCGCCCACAATGGTGAGTGCCAAAATCACTATCAACATAGCCACGGCCGCGCGGCTGAATTTCAAACTTGGAAAAAAAATCCATCCTCTGCTCTTCTCTTCCGCCGCGACTCTTTTCTCCCGAATTCGGTTTTGAATACGCATCCAAATCGCGACCCTGTCGCCAAGCGAAAGCGGCTTGCGGGAGAGACTCGCAAAAAATTTAGCGATTAACTTGTCAGTATCGTTACTCTTCATCTTCGTTATCTTCGTTTAAAAGTTCCTTCAGCTCACTTATGGCCCGGTGTTGGATCACCCGAATCGCTCCTTCGGTCTTTCCGAGCATCTCGCCGATTTCCCGGTTATCGAACTCGTCAAAAAATTTGAGCTTGATGACCAACTGCTCATCAGAAGTCAATTCACCGAGGACCGCAAAAAACTTTTTCTGCTGAAAACTTAGATTGGCCCGATCAACTATATTATCCTCATACTCCAAGACATTCTCCAACGTGCTTATGTCCACATCGATTTTCCGACTGCGGTAATAATCGATCAGCAAGTTTCTGGCAATCTGGTAAATCCAGCCGTTGAAAGAAGCGGAATCCTCGATAGCGCTGATTTTGTTCCATACCCGCACAAAAGTGTCCGCGACCAAGTCCTCGGCGGTTTGCCGGTGATTCGTCCGGTAATAAATGAAGCGGTAGACTTTCTCAAAGTACAGCTCGTAAATCTGGCCGAACGCGACAGAGTCTCCCTTGGCTGCCTTACTGACCAATTCCGATAAAACCGCTGGTTCCTGCTCACTTTTGTTTGGTGATGAGACCACAAACATTACGGCTAATGATAAAGACGGTCAATCATTAAATTTGTTTCAAATACAATCATTTTAGTCGGGTGATTACGCCATATTTTGCCAAAACCCCAAACTTGGCGGTGGGGGCGAGATTCGAACTCGCGACGGGCTTTCACCCATTCCGGTTTTCAAGACCGGTGCACTAAACCACTATGCGACCCCACCCTTTTTGGATTATATAATAAATAAGGGTTATATGATAGAATTAATGATATGGTTGATGAAATAAGCTGGTCGGCACCTGAATATCAGCATTACCCGAAAAGTCTGGGTTGGTTTATTTTTTTGTTTCTGGCAGGCGCCGGTTTGACGCTGTATTTTCTTCTGCAAAAGGATTTTCTGACCAGCATATTATTCGCGCTTCTTTTCATCATTATCTACTTCTTCTCAAAAGCCAAACCGCGAACTTTGCATATTACCCTGGATAGACAAGGCATTAAGATTAACAATAACCGCCTGCCTTATAGCCAAATCAAGAAGTTTTGGATCGTGTATGATCCGCCGGAGGTAAAAATTCTAAATTTTGAAACCCTTGCTTATCTGAACAGATATTTAACTCTCCAACTCGAAAGCCAGGACCCTGTAAACATCCGTCAATTTCTGCTATCGTATTTACCGGAAGACTTGGACGGCGGGGAGCAGTTTTCGGACAAACTTTCTAGAAAATTAAGATTTTAAAAAAATGCGCTCTCACTTTTGCCCTCGTAATTCCCGCCGACGCTTTCTGTCGAAAGCTTTGGCGGGCAGGCAATGGATAATTGCTGCCATGACTTTTGCCCCTGTAGCTCAAAGGACAGAGTGTAGGTTTGCGGAACCTGAGATCGAGGTTCGATTCCTCGCAGGGGCAGAAGTGATGGCGGGAGCAAAGGGTCCGACCTGCCCCGTAGTTATCCTGCAAGGATATACTATCGGGGTTCCTGCCGAGGGCAGAAGCTAGGGCGCTACTTTTTTTATGTTATCCCTTAATGATCCAATAACCAAACTCCGCCTGGTCGGGCCCGCGAATGAAAAAGCACTAAACCATCTCGGAATCAGAACAATCCGCGATCTCCTCAACCATTTCCCCCGCGCGTGGGAGGACCTCACCCAAATTCAGACCATATCCGAAATTCGGCCCAACGAAAAAATAAATCTCAAGGCGAGGGTGCGAAAAATCGCTGACCACAGTGCCCGTTTCCGCCGAATGCATTTGACCGAAGGACTCATCGAGGACGAAACGGGAAGTGTCATCGCGATCTGGTTCAACCAACCCTTTATCAAAAATCTCCTTCAAGAGGGCAAGGAATACTATTTCAGCGGGAAAGCGCAATTCTACAAGGAAAAGCTTCAGTTTATGAGTCCGACTTTCGAAGCCGCGAAAGAAGACACAATCCACACCGCGGGAATCATTCCGACATACGAACTAACGGAGGGAATCACCCAAAAACAAATCCGATATTGGCTGAAAAGCTGCCTCCCCCTTGCGCGTCTGATTGAGGATTATCTGCCAAGCTCGATAAGAGAAAAATTAGGGCTCCCGAATACAAGCTATGCCGTAAGCCAAATCCACTTTCCAAGCAGTAAGGAGTCCCTCGAAAAAGCCCGCAGACGGCTGGCATTCGGCGAGCTTTTTTTGTTTCAGCTTGCGCTCGCGTCTTTTAAGCAAAAAATTAAATCGCTTTCTGCTCCGCGAATCCTTTTTGATGTTGCGCTCGTAAAAAAATTCGTGGCGAGTCTGCCGTTTCGCCTCACCTCATCCCAGCGCCTCGCCGCCTGGGAAATCCTGAAAGATTTGGCGGCGCCGCACCCGATGAACCGTCTGCTCGAAGGGGAAGTTGGCTCCGGCAAAACAGTCGTCGCGGGGATCGCCATGCTCGAGGCGGCCAAAGCCGGCTGGCAGTCAGTCCTGCTTTCTCCCACCGAAATTCTCGCCTGGCAGCATTACCATACCCTGCAAAACCTTTTTGAAAAAAGCGGACTCCAGATCGCTCTACTTACCGGAAGCCGTAAAATCGGGTCGCCGTCGGACATCGCGGCTGGGGAGACAAAAATAATCGTCGGCACGCACGCGCTGCTGCAGGAGCGCATAACTTTCAAAAAAATCGGCCTTTTGGTCGTGGATGAACAACACCGCTTCGGCGTGAAACAGCGCATGGCGCTCTTACGCGAACAAGAATCCTCGCTTGTCCCCCATCTGCTGTCAATGACCGCGACCCCGATCCCGCGGACGCTGGCGCTGGCTTTTTACGGCGATCTGGATATCTCCGTTTTGAAGGAACTGCCCCAGGGAAGGAAGAAAATAGTCACCAGACTGGTTAAGCCAGAAATCCGGAAAACCGCTTATGCATTCGTGCGAAAAGAAATTAACAACGGCCGGCAAGCCTATGTCGTGACCCCGCTCATCGAAGAATCCGCCCCCCGCCCTTCCTCCCCCTCGAGGGGGGAGGAATTAAAGGAGGGGGCAAAGGCCGCCACCGTCGAAGCGGAAAAACTGAAAAAAATCTTTCCCGAATTTGAAATCGGCCTTCTGCACGGCCGCCTGCCAGGCAATGAAAAGAAAAATATTATGGATGAATTCAAGTCCGGGACGGTGCAAATTCTGGTCTCGACCACAGTGATTGAGGTCGGGGTGGATGTGCCGAACGCGACGCTGATGCTCATCGAAAACGCGGAACGCTTCGGCCTTTCCCAGCTTCATCAGTTGCGCGGGCGGGTCGGCCGATCCGATTTGCAATCCTACTGTTTGCTGTTTGCAGAAAACTCGGGGCAGGCCGCGCTTGAAAGGCTCGAGGCGCTGGTTCAATCAAACGACGGCTTTGAACTGGCGGAAATTGATCTCAAAACACGCGGCCCCGGCGAGGTGCTGGGCACCAAGCAATCGGGGTATATTCCTTTCAGGGTCGCGAAACTTTCCGATAAAAAACTCATCAAACAAGCCAAAGAAGAAGCGCAAAAACTGCTGGAAAAACACAATCTGGAGGACTTTCCAATTCTAAAACAAAAAGTGGAAAACCTGGCAAAAAACGCGCATTTGGAATAAGACGCTTGACGCGGGTACAAACCTATATATAATTAAATAAAAGCCGCCCCTTCCAAAACATCCGCACCTTTAATCCCTTACCAAACCATACAAATGTGGCAAATGGAATGGCTGGGGAAAAAATCATTTGGCGGCAATATCGACGAAGGGAGGATAATTAATGAAATGGACATAGACAGTTCCTAACATGACTCTGGCTCGTTGTTTCTGATTTTCACATTTTCCAACACAAACACACCAACCACATAATCGGAGGAAAGGATGAATCAAACGACAGTTCCAGAAACAGAGCACAGGGGTAAAAAATACGGCAAAATCAATGCCGTGATCTTGGCGAATTTGAACAGACAAGGTGCGTCCTGCTGTAGCATCTCGCTCAAACTGGGAAGCTCAAATAGAGTAAGGGTGCTCGGGGCGACCCAAAACGGCGCGGGCGAGTTGGTCCTGGTGGGCAACCCGGCAAACGAAAGGCTTTGCAATGTGTTTCTGACCAACCTCGAGGGATTAAGCCCAACCGAAATTCACCTGATCAAACAAGTCGCGATGGATCACCACGCATTGTCGCTTGTCCATTAAGAGGTGTAAAGTCTAAGCCCCCCAGAGAAATTTTCAGTGACTTAGAGTTTACACTTTCTTCCAAGATTCCAGGCGGTCTCTGGCGATTCTCAAAAGGAGTCGACTACTGAAAAACCCCTGGAAAAAGGGGCGGCACAAACGGGTGTGGTTTCTCCATACATCCCAATCATAATGCCGCCCTTCCTTTTTTTATCTCTAACGGGGTAAATCCAACCGGTATAAAAAGCCGGTTTTTTCGTCCACGAAAAATAACACAGACTCCGCGGGATGAAGGAGTATCTGCGTCGGTTCGTATTGCCCCTTGTTTTCAAATTGATATAATTCTTGCCACTTTCCGGCCCCAAGATCATATTCGCCAAATCCTGATTCAGACGCGAGGACTATCCCCGAGCTGTCCGGCATCCAGGCAGTTTGTTCAATCGAAGCTGAAGTCTGCAAATCTATTTCCCTCGAAGTGTCCAGATTGTACATAAAAAGCTTCTCGCCTTCTCCGCCGCCCCGCGAAACTAAAATAAAACGCCCGTCAGGCGAAAACCGCGCCCCTTCATAATCCGCGGCTGGCCCGATCTCGCTGACCTTACCTGTCTCAACATTGACCAGCAAGAGAGGGGCGGACTGCTCAAAACCAACGGCATACATAACCACTTCCCGCCTGACCGGCGAGGCGGCAAGCTCATAATTGGCCGGATCAAGATCCATCACTTTCATAAAATTTTCGCTGGTCAAACCGGCGATTTGCAGCTCATGCGCGCTGCTGGTCGCTCCAGCCCAGTCATAGGCAATCTTTTCGTCTCCAGCCAAGAAGACAGGAGACCTTAACTGCCCGGGGTAAGCCACAAATATCTGTTCCTCCGCGTCATAAAGCTTATGGCGAATATGGCCGTTGACATTCTGTACTATTATGAAATCACTCCCTCGATGCTGCCAGATGATCTGAAGCGGAGAAACAACCACCTCGGGTAAAGGGAGCTCTTCTTTTGCTCCTCCGGCAATGGCCTGGTAATACATCCGGCCACCTCGGGTCATAAACCACACCCGCTCGGCGTTAAACGATAATACTGGGGAGATCACGCTTTCGGATACGAGGAGTTCGGGCTTCTTGACCGTTGCCAAATCTTCCATCAGTCGCTCATCTTGGGGATGGTTTGGCCGCCAGTAAAAATAATAGCCGCCGGCCAGTACCAACCCGAGGATAAGCAGAATAATAAAAATTTTAAGAATTGAACGCATTTGGCTCCTCGATATGAATGTGGTCGCCTCTGGTGGTTGACCGCGCTCGGCAATCCTCGCCGGGCAGATAATTTACAGGGTACTCGCAGAGAATACTGACAAAACCAACCGCCTGCGCGTCCAGAATCATTTGTCTCAATATCTCGGCGTTTCCGGCGTATTCGGGCTTGAGATTGATATCAACCGAAAAACCGTTGTAATGATTGGGGCTGGCATGATTGACAACCGGGCAAAATGCTTCGGTCACTTGAAACGTATTGTTATTTTTTTCGCTGATCATTCGCTTCAGCCGGTCGCCAAGTCCGCGATTGGCGTAAGGGTTGGTATTCGTGGTTTTTACCGGAATGCCCAAACTTTTCAAATCCACACAGTCAATACATTTAACCTGCATGTCATAGCGAGGGGGGGGCTTGATCGCCGCGGGACAGGTGAGGCCTGCCACTGGCGGAACGGATACGGTCGTTCGGTCAATAAAACCGACAACTCCCTGAAGGCCTGACAACTTCTCGCAAACATCTGCCGGTAAAACACCAACGTAACTGCCGACAGTGGAGCCTACTCTTAACAACGATCCGCTTAATCCCTCCTGATTACAAATCGCGGTCAGACTGACTAACACAAAAAAAACCAACGCGCCGATTAGAACAACTACCGCAACAACCGGCAACACGTACGGAGCGGCCGCGGCGGCGATACTTGTGGCGGCGGAAGCAACTGCCCGCTTCGCCGCTTTTTTCCCCGCTTCCTTAACATAACTTTTTGCCGCGCTTTTTGCCAAATTCCGCGGAGAATTTTGCGTCTGTCTTTGCTTTAGCCTTTGCTCTTCTCTCTGCCTTTCCAATTCCTCCTGATAAGCCTGTAATTCTTCGTCTACCGTTGGCATAAAAAGACAGCCTATTGATTTTCCAATGCCTCTTTTGCCTTTTGAATATCGAGGCGCTGTTTCGGGTCAGTCGTGATAATCTGGTCCTCGGTATAGGAGGCAACAACCCGAATAGCCACGTGTTTTAATCCGGCGAAGAAAATCCCCTCGCCGACTTCGCTCTCGAGGAGCAGATATTTTTCTCCTTCGGTCAGAAAAAAAGTCTCGGCGACGATATCGATCGAGGCGGGCGATTGTTTGAGCAGAAGCTGGATGGAGGAGTTGGTCACGACCGGTTTGCCGTACGGGCTGGCAAGAAAATCCGAGACATCCTGCGTGATCGTGGTCAGGCCCAGATAATATTTGCGCGACCGTTTGGCAATCCCGAACAAAAACCGGGCCGAATCCTCGTGCTGCATCATCCACCACGCTTCGTCAATGACCAGAATGCGCTTCTTCAGAGACGATCTGACCTCGTTCCAAATGAAATTCAAAATCACGTAAATCGCGATTGGCCGCAGCACATCCTCCAAATCGCGAATCGAAAAAACGACCAGCTGGTTGTCGAGGTTGATATTCGTCGGCTGATTGAAAATCCCGCTGAATGTGCCGTCCGTATATTTCGAAAGGCGCTGGGCGAGGCTCTCCGCCCCTTGAATACCGCCCAAAACCTCCACCAGATCGCTCATTGTCGGAATTTGCGCTGTCGAAAAATCCGACTGCGGGGTGATGTCGTGCGTCGCGTAAGTCTCCCAGATAGCCCGATCCATGATCGCTTCTTCGGTCGGGTCGAGTTTGCCCAGCATCAAATTCATGAGTCCCAAAAGGTTGATGACCGCTGACCGCAAAACGTCCGCCGGATCCTCGTCCGCGAGCCCTTTGGGCAGGTCAAAGGGATTGATTCGGGAATTTGAATTAAGTGAGACTCCAAGGTAAGACCCGCCGACGGCCTCGGCCAAATGTTTGTATTCATTCTCGGGGTCGATGATTATGACGTCCGCGCCAATCATCAGGGATCGCAGGACCTCGAGCTTCACGGCATAGGATTTGCCAGCGCCGGCTTTGGCGAAGACGACTGAATTCGCGTTTTCCATCTGAAAGCGGTCGAACAGAATCAAACTGTTGTTGTGGCGGTTTATCCCGTACAAAATCCCGTCATTTGAGGTCAACTCCGAGGAGACAAAAGGAAAAGCAGTGGAAAGCGGCCCGGTATTCATGTTGGTTGAAATGGCGAGCTCGTCCGCCCCCAAAGGCAGGGTGGAATTGAAGCCCTGCTCGGCCTGCAAAACGGCGCGCTTGGTAACCACGAGTTTGGAGGAGAGGGCTGACTCAACGCTCGACGAAATCTTGTCCAATGCCGGCAGGTCATCCGCGTACACCGTGAAATAAAGGGCAAACCGGAAGTACCGCTCCGTCCCTTGCTGAAGGCTGTCGCGCAATTCCTCGACGTCATGATAAGCGGTTTCGAGCATGGGATCTCTCACGGCTCCTTTATCCTGATTCATACTGATGGTCGCCTGGAGCTGGCCGACTTTGTCGCGCAGTTTCTTCATTATCACATCGGTCTCCATGGGGTAAATGAACATCGAAATATCCATGGGGATGTCCATATTGATTACCGGGGACAGCCAGTTGGTCGAAAGATACCGCGGATAGGTCAGCACAAAGAATGATCTCGCGTATTTGCCCGAGACCTGGAGATAATTGCTCTCCACCTTCATCGCCGAAGGGGCGATGAGATCCCGCAGAGAGGAAATGCCCTTGCGAAAAGCACGTTCGGCTTCCAGCAATTGCCTGCCAACGCTTTTTTCCGGCGATTTATTTTTTGAAAAAAAATTCAGCTTCATCTTTGTAATTTCATGTCCTCCAGGGATTTGGTATCAAGCGGCGGAGCGTCAAAATTATATGAAAGATACAAAAGCTCTACGAGCTCCTCGGTGCGAAGCACGATGCTTCGAAGGCCCATTCCGCCCAGTTCGGAGATAACATGGTTGACGCGCTCCTCGAGCTTGATTTTTGCCTTCTCAAAATCCTCCTGCGCTCCCGCGACCCCGGCCGCGGGATTGAGAATCTTCTTTATTCTGCCGCCAAAGCCCTCGGCCACCGGCGCCGAACTATACGGAACAACGATATAGAATGTTTTGCTCATAATACTGGCGTACTCCACGAGCTTGCCGACGTATTCGATATACTCCGTCATCTGAATTCTCAAAAGTTCGTTGGTTTGCCCGGAAGCCAGGGTTTGAAGTTTTTCCAAATAGCCGTTGATGTCCAAAATCCTCGAATGGATCAAAATCTGCACAGGGAAATCAAGCGAGTTCAAAAAGCCCTGAAACGCCCCGGTGAGCGCGTTCTGCTCGTCCTCGGATTTGAGCGCGAAATTCGTGCTCGAAACTGTGATGATTGCCCGCAGACCCCCGTCTCTTAAGACCAATACATTATCCTTCACCTCGGAAATATTCAAATACTTCTGGGTTGATTCAGGGGGTTTTGGTGTCCGGCTTTTTGTTTGCATCTCTGGCATACAATAAGTTTCTATAAGTTTCTATGTATTTCTACATATTTCAAGAAACTCATGGAAATAAATTGAAATTAATAGAAATTTGTTGTCAAAGCTTATCAAGCCATTGTTTACCAATACCTCCGCTGTGAATTAGCCGTTCCTCTTCCGCGGCCTTTTGATCAAGCAGATACGCCAGACTCTTGAGTCGGCTCATCCTGTTCGTCTGGTCTTTCGACTGCTGCGCCGCCGGCTGTTCCCGCTCTATTACCCTTTTTTTAACTTCAATTGCGTCTGCCGCCCCCCGGATAAATACGCGGTACCGGGGGGTGAAAAAAAATTTCACCAAGCCAGCGATGCTTCCCAATACGGGCCGGCCGTTAAATTTCCCGAACGCCAGCATCATAAACACGAAAGCCGTCGGCAGGGTTGCCGCAAAAAAATACAGACTGACTTTAAACATGCTCCAGAAAAGAAACACCAAAAGCCCGCCGCCCAAGAGCGTCAAAAACTGCTTCAAGGTGAGCGGTCCGATGATTTTGTCTTCCACGTCCACAAATTGGGGGATATTATACTGCATGGGCTACGAAATTTTGTTTCAAAACGGCAGAAAATTGGCTTTTTTATTATAGCATAATTCAGGTTAAACACAAAAAACCGTCATTCCAGCGAAACTTGTCCTCGACCGCGATCGGGGAGCGGAAATCCAGCATAGGTGCGGAATGGCAATTTTAATTAGTGAGGATTTTTTTGAGGCTTGTTCTAAAGTCCGCGATTGCTTCGATTTCATGGTGACCCAGGGCTGACGGTTCATCCCCTGACATTATTGTCAAACCCGCGTCCAGATAATCCCGGTACAGCGGGCTTTGTTCAAACGCGACGGTTATTTCATCCGGAGTGGTCAGTTTATTTTTTACCAAAACCCGCAAGCGCGTTGCCAACGCTTCGAGAAATGTATAAACCGAAGAGGCGAGGCGCAAATCTTTTACGGTTAATGTCCCTAGTTTGCCGGGATCATTAACTGGAGCGGCGGTTTGTTGGACTTGGGGTTTTGACGCTTTCTGGCCTAATTCTTGCCTGCCCGCCGGGGCGGGATTTCTAATTCTTGGTTCTGTTATTGACGCGACATGACTTTGCACGGCCGCCTTGTGATCCTGAATCGCCTCTTTGTGCTCCTGGGTAACAACCGGCATATGAACCGACAAGATTCGGTCCAACTCCTTGATCTGGTCCGTATTCATCTTCGGCAACAAAAACAGCCACTCGCGTTTCTCGTCGGGGGCAAGAATAGTCGACTGCTCTATTTTATTTTTTATTTGTTGAAATTGATCAGGGGACATTGACTGCAAATTTATAATTCCCAATTTGCAATTTTCAATAAATGTCGCAATAACTCAATGTTTGAAAATTGAATCATTGAGATTTGATTGCAAATTGAAAACTGTAAATTGAAAATTAGTTCGGATTTTTGTCTATCTTTCGCTCTAAATCTTTCAATCTCCTTTCCACCGCGTATTCGCTTCCGGCGACCATCTGCCCCTGCCCGGTGGGCGGCTGCTTCGTCCCAGCTTGAACTATGGCCTCATTAACCGAAACAAGGTTTTGCGCGGGAAGATTCGGCGGCGGCTCTGCGGGTTTGGAATGTGGAATTTGGAATGTGGAATTTGGGGTTATTGATTTTATAGCAGGTTTTGATTCCGGTGTTCTCTTCCCATATTCTCTATTCTCTATTCTATATTCTTGCTTCTGGGGTTTCTCGTACGCCTGCCGAATTTTGTTCAGCTCATCTAATGTTGACCGGTACAAATTTTTGTCAAACCCCGGCTTCTTCTTTATATCCCTCTCCCCCGGCGGCCTGCCTGCCGGCGAGGCAGGGAGAGGGGAGGGTGAGGGGGAAAGCGGCGGGGACTTCACCACTTCCTCTTTCTTCCTATATTCTCTATTCTCCATTCTAGATTCTTCTATTCTCGGCCCTTGCTCTTCCCTCTGCTTTTTCAATTCATCCAGCGTGGAGCGATACAAATCTTCGTTGAGCGAACTGGTCCTCGGCACTATCGGTTCTTCGCTGATGATTCTAGCGGGCGGTGGTACTATACGCGGTTCGAGAATTTCCGGCTTTATCATCTGTTTCTTCCCATATTCTATATTCTCTATTCTAGATTCTCTTTGGGGAGGCCGCGGCGCCGCCGGAAGTTCCCTTCCCACTCCCTCCCCAGTCTTTTTCCTATATTCTCCATTCTCCCCGCCTGCCGGCGAGGCAGGTATTCTATATTCCTCTCTCGGCTTCGAAGGCGGCCTGGGTACCGGCGGAGGAGATACGACGACTTTTGGCGGGGTAGGCGAAGGCACGGCGGGGTTCGGCGCAAGTATTGGTTCATCTTTGGCTGCTTGCTCATAACGCCCCGCCACGAAATACAACCAATCATATAACATCAGTATCTTCTGCAGAAGCGCTTTCTCGTCGGGTCTCAAATTTTTTGCGTTTGGCGACTCAGCAACATACCTTGCCTCTTCCAACCGCGATCGTCCTCCTCGGACCGCGTCCAGAGGAAACCATCGGTTGTAATCCGCAATCCAATTCTGTAAGGACTGCGTTTGTGATATGTTCTCACCTCTAATTACAAGTTTTTGCCCGCCCAAAGTCTCTTTATTTTTGCTCAGACCGCTCAGGAGTGTTTTGTGCAATTTTTCCAAAGTTTCGGGATTATCGGCATAAATTTGAAACAGAAATTCTGTCCAGTATCTGATATCAACCCAATCCAACTTCAGCGCATCTGCAATCTGATCGGCAAAAAATGTTTCTTTCTCTTTATCGCTTATGGTAGCAAGCGCGAACAATTTAAGAACCTTTATCAAGCGCAAATATCCGGCCGCAAGCTCCGGCGGCAACTGTTCCATAACTGGATCAAGTTTTGCCACCAATGATATGGCCAAGTCTTTGGCCAGGACCGGATTCGGCGCATCTTGAATATATGCCACCGCACCTTCCATAGACCCATAGTTGGCCGGATTTCGCAGCTCCGATGCCGACACCTTCTCAAAATTGTCGAGAGTTATTTCCATTTTATAGCTCTGAAGGGGCCGGGGAAGCGCCTCCTTTTTCTTCCTCCTCCATGGTTAACTTAATATCTGAAATACCCCTTTTAGCCATTTCCTCAATTATGCGCGCCTTCATCGCTGGGCTAAGGCTTGCTTTCTTATCAAGCAATTCGGTGGTCAAAGCCTTATTGGCCCTGAAAGTCTCTGCCATAACATCAAAATTAATGTTTTCCGGTGTCAGCTCCGCATCGCCTTTGTTTATGCCAAACATCCTCAATGCCCTGGCTTGGAAATCGCGAACCCGATGAACCGTATCCACGTATGCCGGCCCGAGCGAACTGTAGAGTTTTTCCGAAGCTTTGGAAATGCCTAGTACGTTACCTTTGGCATCCATGCGCATAAATGCCGCCGGTTCTATGCCGGAACCTATCCAATTGCTCGCACTCCCCCTATCCATGCGAAACTTGGCTGCGCCGGTCCGGCGGGCACTATATAACTCGCTCTCCAATTTTTTTGTGCTCTTAACAGTATTTTTGAACTGATCAACGTTGGCAATAGTATTGCCTTCAAAATCGACGCTTTCCAAAATTTTATATTCGCGCCCGTCCCTTATTTCAGTTCTATAACTCGGCTTAAAAACGCCGGTATCGGCCAGCCCCTGCAGCATCGCTCCGGTGCCTTTTTCTCTCGCCAATTTTTCGTACCCGGAAAAATCATCCGCCGCTCGGAAATTCCCATCCCACTCTTCTACGGCCCCGCCAATTGATCTGGCGTTTCTTGATGCTTCGGCAAAATCGTCAAGGCGCGCAAATTGCCGGCCAATCTGCTCCGGCGTCCAGCCGACTTCCTCAAGTTTTTTTCGAGCCATTGTGCGCTCTTCGCCAGGCTCATAAGTCACGGCAAAATTTTCATCCTTCTCCAATTCTTGCCTAGCCTGCTCCCTGGCAATCGGTTCTCCGACGCCGGCCCCGGTTTTCTGTTTGACGCGCTTTTCTAATTCCTCATCATACCTTTTTTGCTTCTCGTAAAGTACAATATCGTTTTCGTTTCTTCCCAAAATCGCCGCTCGCATAACGCCCAGCACATCCTCGGCATGACGGGCATTGCTAAAAGCTCTGGCCTTTTCATTGGCCGAAAGGCCGGATTCGTCATAATACTTGGCTTTCTCGGCAATAAGCCGGCTCTCAGCCATTCTTCCATACATTGTTTTTTGACCCAACTCTGGCAGTCCCATTTTCCATTTCCACTCTGTCGGCATCATTCTGTTTAAAGTATCGTGGCTGTAACCGATTGCTCCTTCGTACGCCTCGCGCTCTTTCTCTTCCTTTCTCTTTTTCCAGGCTTCCTTCGCCACTCTCGGATTGAGAAATTCCATGACCTGATAAAGCCCCGCCCGCCCCTTTTGCCCTTTTTCTTTAGCGGCACCCAAGGCTTGGGTCAGACGCTTGGTATAAGCTCTTGCCCCAAGTCCTGCGAGTGCCCCGACACCTTTCCCCCCCCAGGCAAACGGCGCTTTGAGGCCCCGCTCCGCCAAGCCGACAATCGCCCCCGCGCCAGCTATCCCCATGCTCTTTGCCACAAGCAACTCTACCCATTTAAATGCCAAAATCAGTACAAAAATTGTGCCAAGCTGCAACATTTGGGCGAATGTTACTCCACCATTTTGATTTTTCAAAAGGTTGAGGTAATCAACCGTATCTGGGTTGGTTATTGTTTTGTCAAACAACGTCGGCAACAGCTTCATCCCCTTTGTATAAATTTCAAAGTCCAACCGAAGGAAAAATGCAAAAATCGGACCGAACAGGACATACTTTGTATAAGTGGACCACCATTGTTTCCCATAACTAACCGTGGCCGGTACCACGAGTAAAGCAAAAGCAAGAGGCGACAGTACAAGCAGTACATATATCATGACCGTCCGAATCAACATAAAAGCGGCCATCGCCCCAAAGGTAATCACCACGGCAAGTTGTAAAATAAATTCGAACAGTATGGTCATAGTTCCGGCTAAAGCGCCGGAGGTGCTGGTACTAAACACCCTGAATCCGTCGACAATTTTTGACAGATGCTCGACGCTTAATTTTTGATATAGATATCTAACTCCAGTCATGCCCTCTCCACCTTCTACTACCGTACTCACAGGCAAGAAGCTAAACTGGGCGGCATCTGAAACTTGCAGGATGATTCTTGCGATGACCAGACTGAAATTGACCAGCAAGGCCATGACGACCAGGTTGACCAAAAGTTTTTTGTAACTATAGTTCTCCAGCTTCAGAATCGTTGCAAAGCCGATTATAATCAAAAACAAAATAAAGAACATATTCACCGCATCACGCACAAAAGTCCAACCAGCTAATATCGGCCCTCCGGCAAACTGGCTGGCGTCCATACTCAAAGTTGCCTCGAGTATCGGAACAATAATTATGGCGCCCAAATACTTAATAATCGAGCCGACAATCGTTACAATCGCACCAATGATGATGTTTAAAACAGAAATCAAAGTCCCCGTAAATGTGTCTGCAATACCTTTCCCGCCCGTTGCAGAAGTGGTGGAGTTCCCGGCTGAACCTGATACATACGGGTTGGCGTCCCCCGCCGCCTTAGCCGCCGCGTCCAATTCGGCCTGTGAACCATAAATCTCAAGCGTCGCCGTAACAGGAGCATTCGTGTACGGCTCGTCAGTGGCACCCACGGTACCGCTCAAATCCAAAACCGGGAATACCCAAATTTTTCTTTTGCCGATCGGATATTGGCTCTCACTCGTGTCCAGCTCCAGTGTTTGCTTAAATGGTAACTCCGTTGCTGACGGTTTGGCGACCGCCTCAAAATGACACCCGCCCCAAATGATATAGCCGATGACCCCGCCGACAAACGGATTGTACGCGCCGCAAATATCGGTTGCTCCTTGCCCCACGCTCGCGACATAAAATCCCTGAATTGTGTCGTTTTTTGGTCTGTCAATTTTATCCCCTGCCTTCAACTCTTCGGGTGAAACAAGTGATACTTCCGTGCTGATATTGATTTTTTTACCTTTGACTGCCCGATAAATGGTCCCATCGGTTTTTATGTTGAACGTTATTTGCTTCGGCTGATAGAGAACACCACCTTGGGCGAAAGGACTGGTTGGCGGCGGCTGAACAATTATATTCTGGGCGGTTGTCTGAATGGGAATGATGCCCAAAACCAAAACCGCCAGGATGGCAATCAATCCGGCCTTGCGGAGAAGAATAGAGAATTTAGAATGGAGAATGGAGAAACGCATAGTCATGAATCGCGGATGGTTTTTGATTTTTTTATCAAACCGTTAACCAGTTTTTTAACAAACATTGACTGTTCTGCTGTTACTGAAAAATCTTTTTCGTCTAAATATTTAACATCTTTCGCAATCAAAAGCTGATTCTGCAGTTCAGTATTCGAACCCTGCGCCATGGAATAAAACTGCGCTTTTTCCGAATAATACTGGCGACTAAAACCTTCCGCGATATTCGAAGTTATAGAGACCGCCGCACGGCGCATCTGCGATGTCAAACCAAACATTTCTTCTTTTGGAAAACTTTTGGTTAATTTGTAAATCATCAAGACTAATTTATGGCCCTCCTGCCAAGCTACCAAATCCGTAAATGAAATTATCTTTTTATTTTCTTCTCCTCTATTCTCCATTCTCTATTCACTATTCTATTTTTACTATTCCCTCGGCTTAAACGATTTGGTCGAAGCTCCCTGCACTTCCGAAGTTACCGTTATCAGTAACTCTTTTGTGTCCGAATAGCCTCCGGCGGATACGACCAGGCTGAACACCGTGTCGTCATTTACTATATAAGTTATGCTTCCGCTTAAGCCTAGATCATTAGTAGATAGAGGCGGAAAAATAATCGCACTGGCGTCGGGATCGATTTCCAAAAGTGATGTGGCATCCCAGGTGACCGTGATCGCCTCCCCAGCGGCCACGCTCCGGGGCTGAACATCAAACTGGACCGCGCTGAAATCGGGGATTCCGGTTGAGGGTTGAATTGTAGTGACTAAATTCTCCCAAGTACGGGAAAATTGATTCGTCCCGTCGGAGACGGTGAGCTGGAAAACGGTGTCCTCATTGATGATGTATGACAAGCTGCCGCTTGCCCCTAGTTCTTCTCCTCCCGTAGGCAGGGGAAGGATTGAAACTTGCGCTCCCGAGACGGAGGTAGCGTCCCAGGTTACCGTAACCTGCCCGCCCGCCGCGACTGATTGAGGCTGGACATCAAACTGGACAGCGTTGAAATCCGGGGATGGTAGTGGTGAGTCTTCAAAGCTAACCGTTTGTCTCGGGGAACGACAGCTAGAACTCTCCGCCAACGCCTCCCCCTTGAAAATCATTGCACTTACCGTGTCATAAACACTAGAAACAACTGAACTTACCAAATGTTGGGATGTCTCTAACATAATTGGCGTCGCCCTCACCAACACTCGCTGCAAAGCAGAAACCTCTTCTGTTCCCTCCGGCTTGCTACCTGCCCCTAAACGGCTCAATAGCTCATCGGCCAACAAATCAGTAGCAATTGACGAAGCAACGCTTACGATGAAGCTTCGAAATGAACTAGTGTCATAAATGGTATCCGATCCCTTTATCGCTATGTTAAATACGGCGTTTTGAGCATTTTGCTCGCCCACACTAACCAGACTCAACGAAGTTGCGATCTCCCCGGTGGTTTTATCGCGTGCGGCTTTAAGTCCGGGCGAGGATATCTCGAGCGCCGCGGCTTGCCGTGCCCGTGCTTCATTTTGTACGCCAATATCCTGGAACTGCAAAGTCCAAAAATCCGCGGATGCCAAAGGATTGCCCAAGCGCGCCATTTGTTCGTAGAAAACCACGCCGTCTCTCGGGTCAATTTCTGATGCCAAAACTCCAGCGTTTCGCGCGGCCAGATAGGACGCGGCGTTACGCACTGCCAGACTATCCACCCCGCCGCAGGAAACCGACGACGTAAACAGCGACGATGCCCCGGCAATCAAGCGCAGAGCATCTATTGCCGAATCCTCCGGATTTTCCCGGGATGATCTTACGGCCAGCTCCGCGATCTGACTTGGTGAAAACCGGGTATTGAGCGGCAAATTTTCAAAGACAGAAGCCAAGCGGACAACGCCGCCCGCGACATCTGCCGGCACTGCCTCCTCA
Organism: bacterium; assembly: GCA_030700065.1. Lineage (GTDB taxonomy): Bacteria > Patescibacteriota > Doudnabacteria > UBA920 > 2-01-FULL-46-14 > JAUYKH01. Next base: position 18,381 of record JAUYKH010000017.1, read on the forward strand.
CCATATTGTTTACGCAGAGAGTCCACTAGATATTTGCTCTCTACCAGCGCGTCTTGATAAAAAAGATGATTTTTTATGCCTAATTTAGTCTCTAAATTTGTGATTAACTCGTCTGTCATAGTCTTCAAAGCACTATTCATTGCGGCAATAATACCGCCTTTGACAATTTCGTGTATCATTGCAGTCTCATCAATCTTTTGTGTCACCACCCTATTTAACCTTTGGAAATCGCCGCCGTCCCCCATGACCGGCACGGATGATCCCAAACCTGGAACACCCGGAATCGACTCTATACCTTGCGCTCTGTCGGGTAGCGCAAAAATGCCCGTTCCACAGACGATGGCCGCGAGCAGAAAAGACGCGATAATTTTTTTGCTTTTGTTTTTCATTTTATAAACGATTTGCTACTTGGTTTCACAATACGGATCGGCCAACGTGCAGCTGGTCCCGACTTTGAGAATCACTCCATCCGCGTCAGGCAAAGCAATCGCATTGATACACGCTTTCCTGAAAAGATCGTCTAACCCCGGAATATAGTTTCCTAAAGTCAAAGCCGTTACTTCGAGCTGGTGCCGCCGATAGGTCCTAGAGAAACCAAACAGGTAGTAGAGTGTTGCCGGACTTGGCGGACCGACCACAATGTACTGAAATGGAATCGGAATAGTGAATATTGGTGGCGGTGCGGGAATTAAACACAAGAACAATGTTTTTGCTAAAACTCTCCCTCCAAACCCCTGGTTCAAAGTGATAGCTTGCGCCGGCCTGGGCTGCGCCGCGCTCCCCGCCCCCAAAACTATAATAATCAGCACCAGAACTATTTTGAAAATTGAAAATTGAAAATTGAAAATTTTCACAGTCCTCCCTGATCTTTTAGTGTTTGTCCAATTTCCGCCCAAGCGACCGATTCCAAAATACCAGCTTGTTCCGCGGCCATAATCTGATAGAAAAAATCCGACCAAAATTGTTCGCTCGGTTGCGCCGGATTGTAATTATCCCTGACCAGTTCAAACATTCGTACACCGGCTCGAAGTCCGGCAATCTTTGTTTTGTGAACAGTCAGAAGCTCTGAAGGTACGGGAGTATCTTTCAAAATTTTAATTGTCACTGTGAGTTTGGCGATGTAGGAATCGAGTTCCCCGGCGGTCATTCCCGAGAACAGTCTCTGTTGAATGTTTTGAAGTTCCGCGTCATTCGCCGAAGTGAGTCCCTTGGTCTCTTCAAAATATTTCTCGAACGCCGGCACGTCGTTTTGATTGATAATTTTTAATTCTCTATCCTGCGGGAAATCAAGCACAACTGCCCGATCTGGTTTGAACATTTGTTCCACCTGTTCTTTTATTTTATCCTCGGTAAAATCAGCATACTCTTCCTTGCCCGCAAGATATTGCCTGACATAGTCTTTGGTTGTGTCTTTAATTTGCAAATCCCCCGGGCCATTGGGATTTTTCCCGAACGCCACCTCAAACCCGTCCATTTGTCCATCGCCGTCAGTGTCTTTACGCGTGGGGTCAGAGCCGAAGATATACTCCTGCAAATTTGTCAGGACGTCATTATCGGGATCGCCATAAGGCCCGCCGACAGCGGGATCGTTTTCGTTGTCATTGGCAAAATATTTGATCAGCCAATCCTTTGGAAGAGTACCTGCGGTTCCCGAACCGGCAACTTGGGCGGTTTTGTTTTCTTCATCTTTTTCGTATAAATAAAAACCTGCCGCGGCCGTCCCCGCGACAAGCAAAAAAATTCCGATAGGCAAAATAAACCTCTTGAATCGGCTGCGATTGCGATTATCTATAAAATCCCTTGTTAGAAGAGGCATTTTTATTTTACCCCGTTAGAGATAGGAAGCGCTTGAGGCGATTCCTCAAATATCTCTTGCCGGGTCCTGATTTAAGGTATTTCTCCCGTATTCTGGCATCATGATCATTTAGACACGCTTCGTAGTAGATTAGTTCAAAAGGACCTCTGCCTTTGGTGGAAACGATTTTGTTACTGTTATGCAGTAAGAAGCGCTTCCGTAAATCCTCGGTTGAACCTGTGTACCAAAGACGGTCCTTTTTACTACGCAATACGTAAGTAAAGACCATGGTATCTCTAACGGGGTGAATTTTATTTTTGTTTACGCTATTTTTGTTTCGAAATCCGTACTTTTTCTACATCTATTATATCACAAAAGTAGCCCCCCTGTCAAACTTTTTCGTGGGTCAATTCAATGAGCAACCGCAACACCCGAAAAACACTGGTTCGATCTTCCAATTCCTGTTCTTTCTCCCATGCTAGCTTGTCTACACTATGATGGAATTACATCGTGTCGTAGACAAAACTTTTAAGAGACTAGGGGACTTCGAGGAGTCATTGCGAGATATTTTTTTCAAAAACAGATTTATAAAACCTGGGTTTTGTTAAAATGCTCCTTCAGCAACTTTGCATCCTCCGGATCAAGTTTGATCACTTCCATTGCTGTTACGTACCTGTCCAGGCCGTAGTAGGCCGCAACAAAATCGACTTCATCGCGAGGATCGAAAGGAAAAAACCAAACCGTACGCTGCAGCGGATAAAATTTCATTGCTTTCAGTTTGTCTCGGAAAAAATCAGCACGTCGTCTCAATTCCTTCGGCACATCGGCCGCTATCACCCACCAATGACCGTTCCAGACCTTTTGCCTCTTGACCTGCAGGTTTTCAAAATGTAGCGTTTCAACTTTTTTTCTGCCTTTCTGTGTTATCTTCATCTGGAAATCGTCGCCGTCAGGAATCAATTCGACATAACCCTTACTCTTCAAATAATAAAGCGATTTCGTGACTTTCCTCTGCTGATCTCTTCGCTTAAAATCTCGCGAACGGTAAGTACGTTTAGCCCAAGGCATTTTATCGAGAATCTGAAAAATGTTTGGTGCCACGACCGTGAGCGCCAGTGTCCCTACGACCATACCTACCGCCAATACAACTTCGCTGACCGTTTTAAGCGTTGCTAATTGCTTCTCGGTTAATTCAAACCGCTTGATTGGAGTCCCTGCCTTGATTGACCGGGCAATTTGAGGCTTTTGATATTGTTGCATAGTGTTTATCAACAATTTTTTTGACTATAAACTGATTATAAACTGGCTTATTTCTTTTGTCTACCCTGTGATGTAATTCCATCATAGTGTAGACAAAGTATTTATGCGAAAAGTGTGTTGTATAATTTATGCCAGTCGTCCAGGCTCAAATCTTGGGCGCGGGAGAGCGGGTTGAGGCCGATCTCGGTCAGTATTTTTTTATAATCACCCGCACCCAGGCCGCTTGTGAGATTATTGTGTAGCTGTTTGCGGCGGCCGGCGAAGCCGATTTTTACGAGCTGGAAGAATTTCTTTTCATCCACCCCAAATCGCGGCTTTGGCAGAACCTTTAGTCTCACGATCGCGGAATCAACCTGGGGCTCGGGATAAAAATTCCCTTTCCCTACGATAGAAATTATCTCGGGGTCGGAATAAAATTGCGCGCTCACTGACAAAAGCGACATCTCCCCCGGCCGCGCCGTGAGCCGTTCGGCAACTTCTTTTTGCAAAAGCAAAACCATCAGGGATGGTTGATTCTCTGCGGTAAGAAAATTTTGGATGATCTTGCCGGTAAGGTAATAAGGGATGTTGGCGAGAAGCTTGTAGCTGGTAGCTTGCAGCTGGTAGCTTGCAGGTTGAAAAAACAGCGCGTCTTTGTGAATGAGTTTGACATTCTTGTATCTCTTCAAAATCTTCCGCAGGGCCTGGTAGATCTTCTCGTCTTTTTCCACGGCCAAAACTTTCCCGGCTTCTTCGGCCAGGCGCATTGTCAAAATCCCCAAACCCGGGCCGATTTCGAGGACAAAATCATTTTGATCGAGCTCCCCTGCTTCAACGATTTTATCAAGCACCTCTTCGGATAATAAAAAATTTTGCCCCAGAAGTTTGTTGGGCTTGATGTGAAAGCGGGACAGCAAGGATTTAAGCTGGTTTACAGTCATAATTTTCAATTTATCAAATTTACAAACTGCTTGGAAAATTGAGACATTGGAAATTGATTGAAAATTGAATATTAAAAATTGGAAATTATTTGAGGAGTTCCACCCTCACCCCGATCGTTCCGGCGCCCAAGGGGGCGAACTGTTTGAATGCCACTGAATCCAAATCGATGACTCTGTCGGGATGAATGGCCTGCTCCGGGCCGCGATCGTTGATCCTGACAATTATGCTTTTGCCTGACACAAGACTGGTTACGCGCACATACTGTCCCTTGTCGTAAGAGGGGTGGGCCGCGCACATACAGACTTTGTAAGCATACCAGCTGGCGCGCCCTTCTTCCACCCTTTCGATTTCAACCCTGGTTCCGAATTTTCGGATTTCTTTGACTGGATTTGCCAGCACGTTGGTCGTCAATAACTTTCTCCTAGTCTCGACGCCATTCTTATAAGTGATCAAAAACTTTTTGGCGACTGAACCGGGCTTTCCGGGTTCAATCACCTCTTCCCTTCCGTAATACATCGCGGAATCCTGTTCAATCAAAATTTCATAGGGAATTTCCGCTGTTTCATCCACCTCGAGATCCACAATCCGATCAATCACGATTTCGAGATTGTCCGCCAGAAAGGCGTTGAGCGGAGGGGTAACCCGATCCTGCGGTGCCAGTCCGATTTTCTGCTCATATAAAACATCGCCCACGCTGTCACTTTGCGTCGCCAGAAAAGTTTCCTCGCCTCCGTCAATAATTTTTACTGTCACCGGCCGCTTTAATACGATTCGCATCCCTTGGTTTACCGCCTCGTCCCCGGAAACGAGAGCGAAACTCGGGTTTAAATTCTGTTCAGTCAATATCTCGCCGACTGTTTTGGCATAGGTTGCCACCTCAAACACTAAGTTGCGGTTGGCGATTACAACGAACTTGGCAGTAGTCTGTTTCTCGGGTGCTAAATAAAAATAAAAAGTCGGGATAATCAGAAATATTAAAATTATTGAAACTAGTTTCCGCATTAAAATTTTCAATTCTCAATTTACAATTTTCATTGAATTTTCAATTTCTAATTTCCTAATGTTTGAAAATTGGGCATTGGAAATTGATTGAAAAATTAAAAATTGGAAATTTTGTTTAGCAGCTTCGCCGGAATCGCTTTGATGATCCGCGAAGGCAGGGTTTTTTTCAGTTCGCCGAATGTCGAGCGCGTCCGCGCGTAGCTTAGATACAAGTACCGCTTCGCCCTTGTGATTCCCACATAAGCCAGGCGAATCTCCTCGGCAATTTCCGCGGGAGAAAGCAGACTGCGCGAGTGGGGCAACAATCCCTCCTCCAGCCCGACAAAAAATACATTGTCAAACTCCAGTCCCTTGGCCGAATGCAGGGTCATGAGCGTCAGTTTGTTTCCCTGATCATCGGCCCGGTCCAAATCAGTCATAAGCGCCACTTCTTCCAAAAAAGCCGACAACCCCTCCACCCAGGGGCTCCGCTTGTACTTCGCCGCGACATTGAACAGCTCTTCGATGTTTTCCAACCGCGTTTGTCCCTCCTCCCCGAGTTTCGAAAGACTTTCTTTGTAGCCGGAACGCGACAAAATAAAGTGCAAGAGGTTGACCAAATTTTCCTGTTCGGGAAGATCGTCCGCGTCTATAAAGATGCGGAAAAATTCTTTTACGCCGCCCAGGGCCCGGGACGTCAGCGGCAAGTCATCCAGATTGTTGAACACCCGTTCATAATTGTATTTGTATTTCGGAAGAACTTTATTGATCTCGCGAAAGTTCACCTGTCCCACTCCGCGGGCCGGCACGTTGATAATTCTCGACAGACTTACCAGATCGCGCGGATTTTGCACCAATCGCAGATAAGATAAAATGTCTTTGATCTCTTTCCGCTCATAAAATTTTATGCCGCCGACGATTTGATAGGGCACCCCGGCCGAAAGCAAAACTTCTTCAAACGGCCGGCTCTGCGCGTGTGTCCGGTAGAGAATGACAAAATCTTTCAGATTTTTAGGAATTTGGAATTTGGAATTGAGAATAGAGAATCGAGAATGAAGGCGGCTTCTCTGCCTCATAAACCTATCAAGAATCGGGGTATCCTCTTCATAAATAATTTCCTTTGCATCTTCCTCCATTCTATATTCTCCATTCACTATTCTTTTAATAACAAATTCCGCCTCATCGACCTCGTCCCGGGCCTCGTAAAGCCCGACCTTTTCGCCAACCCGGTTTTCGGTCCACAATTTCTTCTCGTATCGGGCGGGGTTTAGCTTGATGACCTCTGACGCAACGTCTAGTATCGGCTGGCTCGACCGGTAATTCTGTTCAAGCTTTATGATCTTAGCCTTCGGATAATCATTTTGAAAATCCAGGATGTTTTGCATATTCGCGCCGCGGAACCCGTAAATGCTCTGCGCGTCATCGCCAACCACGAACAAATTCTCGTGTCCCGCGGCGAGGCGATTGAGCATTACGTACTGGGCGTGGTTTGTGTCCTGATACTCATCGACTAGAATGTATTTGAATCGCTCCTGGTATTTTTTCAATATCCGAGGCTTGGTCGAAAACAGCTCGCAAGTCAGCTGAAGCAGGTCGTCAAAATCAAGCGCGTTTTGTTCGCGCAAACGTTTTTGGTAAAGGTCGTACACTTTGGTCAATGAATTTTCCAGGTATTGATCGAGACCCAAATCCGCGGGTTCAACGAGCCGGTTTTTTGCCTGGCTTATGTAGTAGGCAAAAACTTGCGGGCGAAAGTGCTCCTGCAGTCCCAGTTCCAAAATAATCTGCTGCAAAACTCGCATCTGATCATCAGTGTCATATATTACAAAATATTTATCATACCCGCGTTTCAAATTTTCAATCTCGGTCCGCAGCAGTCTCGCGCATACCGAGTGAAATGTACCCATGGTGATCGCTGATTTTTCGCCCAGCCCTTTCTCAATGAGCTTTCGAATCCGTTCTTTCATCTCGCCGGCCGCCTTATTGGTGAATGTGAGGACCAGCAAATCCTGGGGCGAAAATTTTCTCTCGCTCAAAAGATACACGACCCGGAAGGTCAAAACCCGGGTCTTTCCGCTCCCGGCCCCGGCCAAAACCAAAACCGGCCCCAAGCCTGTGGTGACCGCCTCCTTCTGCGCTTCATTTAAACTTGAAAGTAATTGCGCCATGAAGTCAAAATACACTGTTTTCACCCAAAATAGAATATGTGGATGCTTAAAGTTGACAATTTTTTCGCTAACGCAAGCCCAGGATGAACTCAAAAACGCCCATCAGAGCCGATCTTATCCCCTTGACCCAAAGGCCTTATTAATGGTAAATTAATCTTTGTTACCAATTCTGGTTTTCTACTTTATGATCAGCACTGCAAATGGCTAAAATTAGCCACTTTCGCAAGCAAAAATCATTCATCTACCTTTGTTCCCACTTCGGGACCGAGTTCCTTCTCTTCCTGATCCTGGCATCCGCGGTGGCGACAAATCTCTTCTTAAGAACAAACTCGACGAGAGCCCAAACTCTCAATCGCAGTCTGTTTTTTGTTTATCTCAAAAATAATCCTGAGCGAAATCAGCCCCTGGTTGACGCGTACGAAAGCGTCAAGCAGAAACCGGAAAAAATCAATCTCGCCTCGCTGTCCGTCGGCCAGAAGGAAGTGCTCGCCGCCACATCATCAAACATAAAGTCATTGAGCGGATTACCGGGCCCTCTTCCAACACTGGCCGGCTCGGCCCTCCTCAAACCCAATCCTTCGACCAGCGGCAGCGCTTTGCCGAAACGGGACATCGAGGTTTATGAAGTCCGCGGGGGAGACACAGTCGCCAGAATCGCGGCGGCCTATGGCGTATCGCAGGAAACGATCCTTTCAGAAAACAACCTCACCACCCAGGCTTTGATCAAACCCGGCCAGGAATTAAAAATTCTTCCCATGAGCGGTGTGAGCCACAAGATTCAAAAGGGGGAAACCCTGGGCGGCATCGCCGCCAAATATAACGTGGATCTGGAAACAATATTGGAATACAACGATATCGAAATTCCCGAACATATTCTGCCCGGCGAAGTGATTATTATTCCAAACGGAGCAAGGGTAGTGCCGCCCAGCCCGCAGCGGCAGACGTATCTGGCCAGCCTCAGCAAAAACGATTTTCAAAAAATTGATGTTCCGGCAGGCTACGTCGGCGGCTCGGATCTCATCTGGCCGATGCCGGCCGCCCGGCGATTGAGCCAAAAATTTTGGAGCAGGCACCGCGCGCTCGATATCCCCTGCCGAGACTGCGCAGTCAACGCTTCTGCAAGCGGAATCGTGGAACTGGCCGGTTGGCAGACAGGCTATGGCTATACTATCGTCATCAATCACGGACAGGGACTTAAAACCCGCTACGCACACGCCAGCAAACTTTTGGTCGCGGCCGGTCAGTCAGTTTCACAGGGGGAACAAATCATGATTTCCGGAAGCACCGGGCGTTCAACCGGTCCCCATCTGCACTTTGAGATAATAAAAAACGGGGTATTGGTTGACCCGCTAACGCTGGTAAGATAATTCCAGGTTCTCGGAGAATACCGGCTCGCCGGTGAACTCATCGCGGCCCAAAACCTGCACGTCTCTCATAAATGCCGGGTCGGATGAGGTGATGTCAAAACTCAAATTCCGCGCCTCGTGAAACGATCCGGAAAACGCGAACACCCGGCCGGCTTTCCAGCGCAATACTCCCGGCACGCCGGTGAAGGTAACGTTTCCGGCTTCCGCCGCCGGTGAAATTGAATTTCCAAAAAATTCGCTGTCCACGCGCAGCATGTAACCTGCAAGTTCCGCATCGACAATGTCATTCACAGTGTTGACGATAGAAAGCGTTACCCGGTAAGTCGTAAACTTGCCGCGTACGGGCGGATTCTCGCCCCCCACAACAATCACGTCGGCATTTATTGAAACCTGGGTCGCGACCTTGATTTCCTGTCCGTTTCCCGCGACGGTCTCCGTCAACTCGTCCGCCGAATACTCAACTCTGGTCCGAAGGACCGGATTTTTTTGCAAGGCCTTCGCCAGTCCGTCCGTAAGGCGTAAAGTAAATGCGAAATCTCCGCGGCTGCCAGGCTGCACTACGCCGAGCGAGGGGGAGGTAATCGGGCTCCATACAAGGGTGTTATTTTTTTGTTGCCCTTCTCCTCCCTCCACCTCCAAAAAATTAATGCCCGGGGATTCAAAAATCACCCGAATTTGGACATTATTCAGACCAAGCTCGCTGATATTCTCATACTCAACGCGATATTTGAGATTTTCGCCTACCGAAGCCTGTCCCCCCCCCATGTCCTCTTCCAGGTTATGTGTCAAACGAAGCGGGGAAGGACGCATCTGTGTAAAAGCGTAAGCTCGGCTCGCTCCGATTAAGTCACCTTGGGTATTCGCGACAAAAAGTTCGGCCTGCACAAAACTATCCTGGCCCGGGGCATCGAAATTCTTCCCCGTGATCGAGATGGTTTGCTTCTCATTGATGCCGATTGTTGCGAACCTCCATTCATTTTTCGATGATTCCAGGGGTGCAGGCACCGCGCTCACGAATTGAAACCCTTCCGGATACGCGACCTTCAAAACTAGCTGGTCGAACGGCCGGCTGGAAATATTGGCAACCTGTAAATCATAACTTATCGTCTGGCCGGAAATCGTCTGCGGCGGCGCGGTGATCGTCAAAGACAGCTCGGGGGCCTGCATGATGGTACCCCCTTGGGCTTCAACCACGAATGAGGACCGAAAATTCGCAGGCTCGTAATAAAGTTTGGCCGTAACTGTCTTGACTTCCTGAATTTCGCCGGATAGCCGGCCGACAATCACCAAATGGTGCTCGCGGCCGGGGTCAAGGTCGGCAAATCTATACTCTCCTACCGCGGATCCCGGAGCTGAAACTGGTTGAGAGACGGTTGAATCAATAAATTCAAATCCTTTCGGGTAAAAAACCTCAAGAACCAGTTTGGTAGCCTTAGAGTTCGAAAAATTTTCGATATCCACTTCATAAGAAATCTCCGACCCGGAGGATGATATCTCTGGAACGCTTAAATTTAGCTTGACCTCGCCCGAAAGCTCGGGGGTCAGATCAGAATGCCGAAAAAATAACAGATATGCCAAAAGTCCGGCGGTGGCGACGGCCAAAACTATAAGCGTCGCCCATATCCGCTTTTGGTGCCTCTTGAAAAAATTTACCGGCTCGGGCGGGGCGCTGCTTTCGGGAGTCTGAAATTCAATATCCTGTCGCATATAGACAATCCTAATCTACGAATTTAAAGTTTGCAGAAAACGATTTGATTTGATATCCCGCTCCAGAACATATTTCAAGAATCCGTCGATGACGGTTCCGACTGCCGGAAGCAAACGCGAAACCGCCCGCCCGGAATTAAGCAGCTTCAGCTCGCGGAGCTCTGCTTCTCCCAAAAATAAATCCGGCTGACCGTATTCGAAACAGCGCCCGCAAAAAATACCGCCTTTTTCGGCAATGAAAAGAGCGCGGCCTAAAAAGCGGCTGGAACAGCTCCAGCATTGATCAGTCTCCAGGCGGAACCCGGAAATCCCCAGCAACTCGAGTTGAAACATGCGGACTTGCAGATTTTCCTCCGCTCCCCGCCCCAAACGTTCCAAAAAGGAAACCAAAGACTCATACGCCCTCGAATTGGTCTGCCCGTCGGGGGACAAGCGGTACAGCGTCTCAACCCCGACCAAGGCGTAAGCGAATTTTTTCAAATTCTCCCGCAAATAATTATTTATCGCCCGTGGGCGCACGGAAATTAGAACCGGGAGACCGCCACCGGCGGACCGGCGCGCCGTCTCAAATTCGATCTCGTTCAAGCTTTGCAGAGAACCGGCCAGCTTGCTTAAAATTTTATGGGTTCCCCTGGCCATGACCCGCATCTTGCCTGCCTCGCGGGTATAGATGGTCAGAAGCTCGTCAGCCTCATTCACCGGATATTTCTTCAAAATAATTCCGGTATATTTTTGATACATAGTTTAGAATGTAGAATTTGGAATATAGAATCCAGGACTTTGTTTCAAGATTTCAATGCGATTAAAAGTTCGTCACCATCAATTTCTATTTGCTTGTTTTTGGAATTTCCCTCCATATTCGATATTCCATATTCGATATTCCTAAGATATACTTTGTTTCTATCAACTTTTGCCATCGCTTTCTTTATATTAGCAGAATCTGTCTCGTAATATAAGTCCGCCTGCCCTCCGATCTTCAAGCCCGATTCCTTGCGAAACTGGTTGATCTGCCGCTCGAGTTCCCGAGCCAGGCCCTCAATTTTAAGCTCTGGCGTGATTACTGGATCAATTACCAGCTTATCGCTAAACTTAACCTCTTTTACGTTAACTTCGCTCTTATAAATTTCAAGTAATGAATCGTCCCTTATTCCTATAACTGAACCTACAAGGGCTAGCGGTTGACGAAGCTTAATTCCCTCTTTGGCCCTTAGCGCATGAACTTCTTCCACTTCCTTCCTTAGAGCGTCCATTCGTTCCAATAACTCTATTTCTTTTTCGTTTAACTTTTTAGTTTCTGGCCAGTCCACAAGATGCACAGATTCTTCGCCGGTTAAATTGCGATATATAAGCTCGGAGATATAAGGCATAATTGGCGCAATGATTTTGCCAAGCTCAACGAGCATATGGTGAAGGGTTGAAAAAAAATCATCGTCTTTTCGGCCTCGGCTTCTGCGTAAATACCAAGTTGAAAGGTCATTCACGAAACGCTCAATTTCCGTGGTCGCCCGTACGGTGTCATATTCATCCAACTTTTTACTCACTACACCCGTTAGCCACATTAGTCTGGCCCTAACCCATTGGTCTAATTTATTGGTAGGTGTTCCTTTAGTTTTCGTCTTTGAATCGTATTGCCATCCTGCCTCATTCGCGTAAGTTACGAAATAGTTATAAACATTCCACAAAATTAATGTCACTTTTCTGTGCACGTTTATCAAATCCCGCTCGCTGAAATTGAGATTGTCCGCCTGCATAACGACGGAGTTCATCAAATAAAATCGCAATGAATCGACCCCGTATTTTTCTATAACCGTCCAGGGATCGGGAAAATTTCCTTTGGATTTGCTCATCTTTGATCCGTCTTCGGCCAAAATGGTGCCGGTGGTAACAACGTTTTCAAAAGGAGCGTGCTCGAATAAAACTTCTGATATCACATGCATAACATAAAACCAAGCGCGCGTCTGCGCGATATACTCGGCCACGAATTGCGCGGGGAACCTCGCCTCGAACACTTTTTTATTTTCAAAGGGATAATGATATTCGGCAAACGGCATGGAACCGGCCTCTACCCATGAATCAAAAATCTCCGCGATTCGCTTGGCCTCGCCGCCGCATTTATCGCATTTCACAATCACTTCGTCAATATAGGGGCGGTGCAGGTCAATTTTGGAATTTGGAATTTGGAATTTGGAATTTGGCGCTTTCTCCAGAAGTTCTTTGATACTACCGATGACAATATTATTCTGACAAGATTGACATTTCCAAACTGGTATCGGGTTGCCCCAATATCGGTTTCGGGATATGTTCCAGTCCGGCGCGGCCTCAACGCTTTTCGCGTAACGGCCAAGTTTCAGATGTTCCGGATGCCAGCTGATCTCTCTTTTATTTGAGGAAAGCAGTTTCTTTTTAATTTTCTGAATATTAATAAACCAGGCCGGGATGGCATTGTAATACAACGCGCTCTCACACCGCCAGCAGTGCGGATACGAATGTTTATGCATTTTGCGTTCAAAAAGCAGACTGCGATTGTCCAAATTTTCCTTTATCACTGCTTCCGCGTCTTTGAAATACTGCCCGCGGACCAATTCTGGGGCCTGCTCATTGAATTTGCCCTTTTCATCAAGCAACGGAACAACCGGAAGGCCTTCTTTTACCCCCAAATCATAGTCTTCCTCTCCATAAACAACGGCCGTATGCACAATCCCCGTCCCTTCTTCTATATTAACGAAATCTGCGGCATACACTCTATAGGACTTCGACGATTTCATCCCGGGAATGTCAAACAACGGCTCGTATTCCAAACTAGTCAGATCTTGCCCTTGAAATTTGCTCACTACCTCACCCTTTCCCTCTCCGATTTCGGAGAGGGTTGGGGAGAGGTTACGAGTTTGTTCGGCGACAATATAATACTCCCCGCCTTTTCCAACCTTCACATACTCAATGTCTTTACCGACGGCCAATGCAACATTTCCCATCAATGTCCATGGCGTCGTGGTCCAAGCAAGAAAATAAGTGTTTGGAAATTTTGGATCTTTGATTTTAAATTTTACCGTAACCGCTTCTTCCGTTACATCCTGATAACTATTATCCATCGCGACTTCGAAATTGGACACCGGCGTCTCACAGCGGGGACAGTAGAGTAAAACTTTCCGGCCTTCGTAGACCAACCGTTTGTCGTAGATCTGCTTGAACGCCCACCACACCGATTCCATATATTCCCGATCCATGGTTTTGTAAGAGTTGTCGAATTCTACCCAGCGCGCGATTCGCCTTACGGTTTTTTGCCATTCCGCAACGTATTCCAGAACCTTGCTTCTGCAAGTTTCGTTGAATTTCTGAATTCCGATTTCTTCAATTTGTTTCTTCCCGGAAATCTTCAAGAGCCGTTCGACAATTTCCTCGATCGGCAGGCCATGGCAATCCCAACCCCAACGGCGCCGCACATAGCGGCCTTTCATCGTCTGATAACGCGGAATTACATCTTTGATCGTCGAAGCGAGAATATGCCCATAGTGCGGCAGGCCGGTCGCAAACGGCGGGCCGTCATAAAAAGTAAACGGTTCGCCGTTTTTAGTCTGCTCAAGACTCTTCTCGAAAATTTTGTTGTCTTCCCAAAACTTCAGGATTTCATCTTCCAGTTTGGAAAAATTTGGATGTGAATCGACAGCTTTAAACATGGATAAATAATAACAAAAAATACTGGCTATTGCCAGTAGTAATTTTCAATTCTCAATTTACAATTTACAATCAATTTTCAATGATTCAATGAGACATTGGAACATTCAATGAAAATTGAAAATTAGAAATTGAAAATCGTAAATTTTCAATAAGGGTCCGCCATCAATTCCAGCCACGCGTCCCAGACCGCCGTAACTCCGGGCGCGTAAAATTCGACTGTCCCGCTGACCGGCTCGGAAATGTCCAAAACCTCATTGGCGGCAAACGCAAACGAACTTTGAATAGCGCTCCCCATCCCGTCTATGGTCAGATACCATTCAGGCGCTTGCTCTTCCCCAAAAAGCGCATTGTTTTCGGTAAACGCTCCTGCCACCGCGGAATGAACGACGGGGCGGGGAGCGCTGCCGGCAAGCCGCCCGATACCATCAGAGGGATTGCCAAAATAAGGAGACAGCCACGCCATTGCGATAATAACAAAAGAGACCAAGAGAATTAATTTTGCAAATTCTTCCGGCGTCTCAACGACAGGGTCATTAAGAGCCTGCCAGACAGTCGGTTTTTTTGAGCGGGAACGTTTCGCTCGTCTTGCCATAGTATTTGGTTGTATTTTTATTTTCGCTGACTTTTGTTTCAACGCGAAACTAACTCTTAATATATATTATAGCAAATTTTAACCTCCGTGTCAATGATTTTCTCAGCCGAGATGGCACTGAAAAAGGCCTCGGTAGAGATTGGCTCATTGAAAATTGTTTGAAAATTGTAAATTGAGAATTATTCAGCGAATGGGTTCTCACGGCCGCGATCCGCGTCCTGAAGCCCGTATTCCCCCACCTGATAGTCTTCGCGAGTCTTCAGCCATTCGACAGTTTTTTTAAAAACCCCAAGGTTAATTTCAGAAACCGAATGTTTCTTCCCGGCCGGAACATCCGTATTTTTCCAGTTCAAATACAAATATTTGTATAACAGCAACCCCTCAAATAAAACAATCACGGCAAAGATAATCCACAAAACTGTGGTAAGTTTCATTCTCGGCATTTTTATTTTCAGTTTGGGTAGCTTCATATCGCGCTCTATTCGCTGTTAATAAAGAAAACTCCCTTCAACTGGATAGCTGCGGTCCCCAGGTTGACCAAAGCTTTCGTTATGTCATTTTGGGCCGAGTCGGTTTTGACGGAAAGCTGGGTCACCTCGCTCAAATAGGGCAAATTGGCGAAATAGTTGAAAAAATCCGTCATCTGCCGATAATTCCCCGAGAGCTCAAGCGTGTATGGAATCTCTTCAATGTTGTTCAGTCCCTTCACAATCGACGCGTCCTTATCTTTTCCTTTGCTCTCTGCCGAACTTTTCGAAACTGATGCCGCCCGCCCTTCTTTCTTGTCCGAAATTTTCAACTCCGGCGACATCCCCGCCGCCGATACCGCCCCCTCCAAAGCCTCCACCAAAAACGCCATCTTTTCCCGGACCGGGAAAATCAGATTGACGGATTCCTTTTCTGCTTTGACTTTCGAAAGTTCGGCAATCCCTGTCTGATAATTGATAATCTCCTCCCCGATATCCGCCAGTTCCTGTTTTTTTTGAACAATCTCCCGCTGATTTTCAACAAGCTGTCGGGCAAGCGGAATCATCACAAAGAAAATCATGGCCCCCGCCACGAGGACAATCAGGACAAAAGTCAGAATTATTTTTGCGTGCGTAAAAATCATTCTTTCAGTTTTTCGGGATTATAATAAAATCTGTATTTCCAGTCGACATTCCTTGCCTTTTCCAAATTCGAAAGGGGAAAATTTACGTCTTTGAAGTACCGCGACTCCAGCAGATTATCCCGCAGCTTCAACGCCGATTCGCGGGTGTCACCATGACCGGCTACTTCTATCTTGCCGTCTTCCCGGGTGATAAGAATGCTGTCCACGGTCAAATCGGCAGGCAGAAGCCTCGCGAATTCCACCAAAATCGGCGTCCAGTCCTCGCCAGATGGCAACAGGGCTTGCAGATTGTCCAAATTTCTGTTCAGCGCTTCGATTTCTTTCTGTACCGCGGGCTGTTTGATGTTTTGCAGCTCACGGGAGCGAGCGGCGACCTGTTCGTTCAGATCATCTATTTCCTGATTGAGAATGATTTGCGCGCCAAAAATGAAAGCGATGAAAAATACAAAGCTCAAAAGCACCCGCACCCCAAAACTGGCAACCGCGTAATTTAGGCCTTCGAGCCTGATGTGCTTCTGCTCCTCAGGCGGGAGTAAATTTATATAACGCTTGGCCATAAACGTAATTTTCAATTTCTAATTTTCAATTTCCATTGAATTTACAATTAACAATTTCTCAAATCGGTTTATTCTGCGATTTCAAGGAGGAAGTAATTTTTTGAAATATCATCGTCAATTCTTGACACTCTTTCCATAATTTCCGTATGTCTACGATTGCGCTTGGGGTAGCCTTTGCCAACATTCTTAACCAGTGCTTTGTTTCTTGAGCCTCTTTCTTACAGATGAATATCTTGTTACGGAAGTCACTTTTCGAGCTTGCCCCATTGGCTTCCATATAATTTGCGCCAACGCTTGTTGCTGAACGGATTAACTGGTTGACCAATGGGTTTGTTACCGAATCTAGTTTTACTTTTCGACAAAAAGAAATTACATCTTCGCCAAATTTTGCAGTTCTCTCTTCCAAATCATATTTGTTTGCCTTTTGTTTCATTAAAAATTGATTGAAAATTGCAAATTGAAAATTGAAAATTTGCTCATGTTTTTATTCTGCCTCTCTTAGGGCCAAACCGATTGCTGTGGCGTAGCTTAACGAGTCCTCGCGGGATAGCGGCGGCACCTGTCCCGCTTTCAAAATTTTTCCCCACGGATTGCCAAGTTCCACCTTCAGACCCGGCAGAGAGCGAAGAGAATGTTCCGCGATCGCGCGGTGAGTCAAATTTTCATGAATAAAAGACGGCAAATGTTTGAGCTTGCTGGATCCGCCCGACAAAAGGAGGCGGGAAATTTTCCGATCCTGCGCGGAGTGCTCTTCGTAAAACCTGATTGTGTTTATGATTTCATCCACCAGGTTTTTGACCACCGGGATCAAAGCTTTTTTTACAGTTTCCCTGCCTGCCTGCCTGCCGGCAGGCAAGGCCGGCGAGGCAGGTTTTCCGTCAACGTCCTCGAGTCCCGTCTCCCGCTTCATTTTCTCGGCCAAGACCATATCCAAACTCAATGCCTTGGCAATGCTTTCCGTAAAAAGATTCCCTGCTATCGGAACAGACGAGGTGAACTGCAAAATTCCTTTATCAAAAATAATCAGGCTCGTCCGCAGGGTATCAATGTCCGCGATCAAGATGGTCTCGCCCATGACATCTCCCGACACCAAACTTCGCGCCGTGGCCTGGGACTCCACCTCCAACGCCAGCGGGATGAGTTTGGCTTCTTTGATAATGGAAACAAACTGATCCACATAATCTTTGGGGCACGCCGTGATGAGCACTGTCATTTTATCCCCCTCCTGCCCAAGAATCACCCAGTCCAGATAAACTTGTCCGATTGGCAGAGGTACGTAGGCTTCCGCTTCCCAAGGCACGGCCTCTTCCGCCTCCTTCTCGGAAACAATCGGCATTTGAATAACCCTGACAAACGATTTGGTTTCCGGCACGGAAGCTATGACATATGGCGTGGTAATTTTGCCAAATTTCGGATTATCAACCGCTTCCCTGATGGTTTTGCTCAAAAGTTTCGGATCGCTTAATACATCACCCGCGACAGCGCCTTTTGGAATTTTTGTATCAGAATAGGCCTGCACCGAAAAACCGCCGCGTTTCCTGGTGAATTGAATCATCTTTAATGAAATATCGCTAAGATAAAGTCCCAGCGGGGTTTTCCGTCGGTCAAAAAACATAATATGGATGAATTTTTATTTTTTGTTTCTAAATCCGCACTTTTTGTTATCATAATTATATCACACATCGTTAACATAGTCAAATATCCGTAATGGTTCTAATTAGGGCAATTAGAAATTTTAATCATCTGACCTTCACCCCGCCCTTGACCTTCACCCCGCCCTTGATGCGAATCGGTTCGCCGGAAGGAATGGTGACGGTAAAACTCCCGGCGCTCCCGGCGGAACAAAGGGCGTCGGTGTCGCAAACGAACACCCAGTAATCCTTAGCGCCTTCATCCGTCGTCTGGGTTGTATATGTCTCGTCCTTGGGATCGGTTAAAGTAAAAGCGGTTGAAGAAGCCCAAGACCCGCCGGTACAGTTTTGATTGCTTAAAGAATTGGTCTTGCAAACCTTGACTTTGATTTGATCGCCGTCGCCGTCATTCCAGTCAGTGGTAAAAGTAATGACATTTCCCGCTTCGATAGGATCGGGAGCATCAGAAACAGAAGTGATGGTCGGGGCGACTTTCGCGGTGTAGGTGACTTTGACCTGCCCTTTTGCCCCGCCCCCCCGACATCATTCGTCCCCCCGGCGCCCCCGCCACCGCCGCCCGGAGCCGTGCCCACCGTGCCATCAGCCGTATTATCCCCTCCCGGCCCGCCGTCGCCGCCGTCCGTGCCGGTCCCGCCCGCCCCGCCGGTGCCGCCGGAATTGGCGCTGCCGTTATTTCCGGTAGCGGTCGTTGCCGCCCCCTCGCCGCCGCCCGCCCCGCCGTTGTCATTGCTGTTGGCCGCTGTCCCGCCCGCCCCGCCGGCGAATACGGAGCCGAGATCGCCCGTGGAGGCGGCGACTGTCCCGCCCGCCCCGCCTGACCGGTTGGTGGTGGTAGTGCCCCCGGCCGCCTCGCACTTTGTCCCGTCGTTCCCGACAAAAGACGACAGGTTGCCGTTAGTCTCCGCAGATACGGCGGCTCCGACAGTGATGGTATAAGTTTGGCCGGGCGTTACCGGAACAGTCGCGGTTTTGGCGTAAGCCCCGCCCCCGCCTCCTCCGCCCGGACGGGCGGCAAGGTTGCCGTCAGCAGACCCTCCCGCCCCGCCGCCCCAGCACTCCGCCGTTACGGAAAAAACATTGACGGGAGCCTCCCAGCTTTGCGATGCGATAAAGGTTTCTTCCGTGGCCTGGACTTCCCGTGGGGGGGTGCTGGCAATCACGAGACCCACAATGAGGGCCACGGGTAGTATGAATTTGATGAATTTAGGGATCTTGCGTATTGACATTCAAATTAAATTACTCCGATAGAATTATCGGCGTCGGGGCTGTCGTGTCTTCAGGAATTGTCGCCTCGACAACAGGCTCGCTTACCGTCTCTATCGGCGGTTCGACTACGGTCTCCTCGGGAACAGGTTCGGGCGCCAATTCTGGTTCGGCAACAGGCTCTGCAAGCGGCTCGGTTATAGGTTCTGGTTGAGG
>JAUYKH010000018.1 GCA_030700065.1 bacterium
GTGAAACGAGTTTGAATTTGTTCATAGGCCAATCTTCATTATACCAGATTGAAAAGCCTGCACTCAATTGGCTTACTTATGCTACAATGTTGTTATGTTAGGTTACATTTCCGGCACGATTAAGGCCATTCGAAAGAACTATATCATCGTAGCCACCGACTATCTCGGCTACAAGATTTTTGTCATTCCCCAAGTTTCGCTTAGCCTCGAGCCGGCGCAAAAAGTCTCGTTTTACATATACACGCACGTGCGCGAGGACCAGCTTTCGCTATTTGGTTTTTCCACCCTGCCTGAACAGGAATTTTTTGAGCTCCTCCTCGGGATATCCGGCATCGGCCCGAAGATGGCGCTGTCCATCATGTCGATTGCCGATCTGCAAATGATCAAATCCGCGATTGCCAATCAGGACGCGGGCGTGTTTACCAAAATCTCCGGCATTGGGCTCAAGACGGCCGAGCGGCTGATTTTGGAACTGAAAGACAAGATTGGCGAATACGCGGATAAGGAGGACTTCAAAGACGTTTCGCAGATGCACGCGGACGTGATTGATGTTCTGCTGGCCTTGGGGTATTCGCGGTCCGAAGCGCGCAAGGCCCTGGCGGAGCTGCCAAAGGATTTGACGAATGCTGATGATAAAATCAGGATTGCGCTGCGTTCTCTGGCGAAACAATGATCGATTTTTTTCGAAAACTTTTGGGACAGAAAAACCTTAACTATTATCATCTCGCCGCGGCCGTCGCAGCCAACTTGATTTATGGCTTCCCGTCGCGCAAACTGCGCGTCATCGGGGTGACCGGCACGGACGGCAAAACCACGACAGTAAATTTGATCGCCGGCATTTTAAAAGAAGCCGGATTGAAAGTTTCGTTTCTTTCGACAATCAACGCCCGTATCGGGGATAAGGAATATGATACCGGTCTGCACACCACGACCCCCAGCCCTTTTTTACTGCAGAAACTGCTCTCTCAAATGGTCAAAAACGGCTCGCGATACGCCGTGTTGGAGGTGACCTCCCACGCGCTCGACCAGTTTCGCACCTGGGGAATCAATTTTGAAACCGCGGTTGCGACCAATATTACCCATGAGCATCTGGATTATCACAAGACTTACGAGGAGTATGCCCGCGCCAAGGCAAAACTGTTTCAGAATGTAGAATACGGAATATTGAATATGGAGGATAAAAGCTTTGAATATCTGAAAAATTCCCCTTCGACCTCCTTAACCTACGGCGTTTTAAACGCCGCCCAAGTCTGGGCAGAGGAGATTCGTGAAGAACTGAAAGCGACTGATTTTATTGTCCATTATTTTCTCCCTTCGGGAGATCCCCCGCAGGGGGACAAATTCCCTATTCATCTCAACCTGCAGGGTAGATTCAATGTTTACAATGCCTTAGCCGCAATTTGTGTGGGATCAATCTATAAAGTTCCGCGCGAAGCGATCCAAAAGGGCTTGGAGAAAGTCAGCGCCATCCCCGGGCGCATGGAATTTATTGACGAAGGGCAGGATTTTTATGCAATGGTGGATTTTGCCCATACGCCGAACGCTCTTCACGCTTTGTTTTCTTTCTTGCGGCCCAAAGTCGCGGGAAAATTGATTGTCGTCTTTGGCGCGGCCGGTGAGCGGGACAGCGCAAAGCGTCCGCTCATGGGACGCTCTGCCGATGAGGTTGCCGATCTGATTATTTTGACGCGGGAGGACAATCGATCAGAGTACATCCTGGAAATTTGCAAGCAGATTGCCTCGGGGATACAAAAAAAGGTTCGCGACCGAGATTATTTTGTGATTCCCGATCGTAGAGAAGCATTAGGGTTTGCTCTGAGACAGGCTCGAAGCGGCGATTTGGTGGTTATCTGCGGGAAGGGGCACGAACAGAGCTTGAATATTGACGGGGCGGAGATCCCTTGGGATGATAGAAAGGTTATGAGGGAAGAACTTAAGAAGCTGAATGTGGAATATAAAATTTAGAATATGGAATTGTTAATTGACACGACCGAGCGAGGCAGACTAGCGTTGGGATTAGTAATGGTAGGCAAAGTGATAAAAGAAGACTATTGGACAGAAAAGCTTTCGGAAACGCTATTGTTGAACCTTAAGAAATTTTTGCGGAAAAACAAAGTAAAACTCTCGGATCTCGAGCAAATTCGAGTCAATCCCGGACCAGGCGGGTTTTCCTCTACCCGGACCGGAGTCGTCACGGCCAATGCCATTGCCCTCGCTCTCGGGATTTCGGTTGCCGAGTGGCCAAGTGGAGCGCCAAAAGATATGGTTTTGCCCAAATACGACAGGCTGCCGAATATAACCAAGCCAAAGCATGAACCCCATTGAGGTAAAAAATCTCAAAAAATCATACGGCAAGGTCGAGGCGGTGCGGGGGGTGAGCTTCGCGGTGGCCGAGGGGGAAATTTTTGGGCTTTTGGGGCCGAACGGAGCGGGGAAAACCACGACCCTGGAAATTCTGGAAGGCTTGAAACAACCAGACAGCGGGAAAATCAAAATTATGGGCTTGGATATTGAAAAGAATTTATCGGAAATTCGAAGCCATGTCGGAGTCGTCCTGCAATCCACCGGCCTTCTGCCGGAGCTGACCCTGGCTGAACTGTTTGAGCTTTTCGCGGGCTTTTATGAGAATGTCCGCCCGGTTCAGGAATTAGCCGCGGAATTTGACCTCATCGAGATACTGGAGAGAAAATACAGCGAGCTCTCCGGAGGACAGCGCCAGCGTTTTGTTTTGGCCCTGGCCCTTCTTCACAATCCAAAAATTGTGATCTTGGATGAGCCGACTCTGGGGCTTGATCCGGCGGTGAGGCAGAGATTCTGGGACATTATCTTATCCTTGCGCGGCCGCGGGATAACAGTCCTGCTCACAACCCACTATATGGAAGAAGCGGAGATTGTCTGCGACCGCGTGGCAATCATCGACTACGGGAAAATCGTGGCGCAGGATCGGCCCACGAAACTCATCAATTCCCTCGGTGTTATTTCGCGGGTGAAATTCATGAGCAGCAAAACCATCAATCTTTCCGAACTGGAGCAAATAACGGGTATTGTTTCAGTCAGGCGCGATCGATACGTTTACGATCTGGAAACCGAGGCGCCGGAAGCGTCCCTGCGCGAGCTTTTGGCCTGGGAGAAGGATTTTGCCGGCAAGATTTTCAATCTTCAGGTCGAGACCGCGACCCTCGAGGATGTCTTTTTGAAATTGACCGGGCATTCCTTAAGGGAATGACCAGTCATCCCGAACTTGCCTGCCTGCCGCAGGCAGGATTCAGGATCTAAATGAAATAATATGAGACTGCTGATACTTTCTTTCCTCAAAATTTTTTTCCGCAATTGGCGGGCTATGTTTTTTGTCATCTTGCTCCCCGCCGCAATTTTCCTAATCGCGGCTTTTCTGGGGCTTGAGAGGGTAATAAAGTTGGAAATGACGGCCGAGTATGATGCTTTTTTGCTCTCGGGAGTGATTGCTTTTGCCATGATGAATACCGGCGTATATACTCTGGCATATACGATAATAGATTACCGCCGCGGTCAGATTCTCAAAAGATTCGCGGTTACCCCCCTCTCCGCCAGACAATTCATCATCGCGCAAACCATTTCAAGATTCATCATCGCACTTATTCAAACGGCCGTTCTCCTGGTCTTGGGTTTTTGGCTGTTTCGCCTTCATTTTTCCCTGAATATTCTCGCTCTTCCCCTGATTGTTTTCGTTGGATCAACCATTTTTTTAAATTTTGGGTTTCTGATCGCGTCTTGCGCCCGCGATTACGAGGAGGCCGCGCCGTACTCTTCGACAATTGGTTTAATCTTAGTTTTTTTAGGCGGCGTGTTTTTCCCAACGGAAAATTTGCCAATGCCGCTCGCGCGTTTAGCCGACGCCCTTCCTTTGAAACCCCTGTCAGCGACCCTGCGGCATTTCTTTTTTGGGGCGAGACTCCCCGACCAAGCCGATCTGCTCATTCTTTTGATCTGGCTCATTGGTTTGTCCTATATTACATTTCTCGTCTTTTCGAAACGAGTGTACAAATAAAAACTCCCCCGCTCGGGGGAGTTTTTTGTCAATTTAGATTCCTTGATTTTCCAATTCTGTGGTGATCTGGTTGACGGCGCGGATCCAGCTGTCGTTCTGCCAGCCGACCCACCTGTTGCGCATCAGCGCGGGATTGACTAGCCCACGATCGTGATATTTTTGGATAAGATCGTTGGCGCGGGTAATCCCGTCGGCCAGAGTCGCGTATTGTTCAGGCTTTGTGCCGCCGATACCCCAGCAGTTATTCGCTCTGATTTGGTGTTTGCAGAAATTGCTTTCCGCGAACGAGATTCCCAAAATCAGACGATAATGATACTGCCTGGCCAAAACGTCGGCCTGATTGACCAGCAAAGGATTTTTCTTTTTGAGATACTCCTGGAGCTTGATGACTTTTTCCGCTGTCACGTCATCCGAAGCCAAAGGCAAATTGCCGATGGAAACATTTAAACTACTGGGAATGTTGATTTCAAAAACCAAAGGCGCGCTGTTCGCGCTATACGCGAGTGTTAGATGAGGAAAGGCCAAAACTATTACCGCGCCAAACGAGGCGGCCAGAAACATTTTCTCGATGAGCGTGAGGTGCGCGGTTGTAATAGTCATATTAAATTTCGTGTGCTCCTTGTTTAATAAGGAAATTGTTAGTTGCCTACCCACCCCGCGATAAAGCGGGGATGGGGTACGCAACCCCCAATGTTATCACGAAAACAGTCGTTGTGTCAAGGCTTATCAGGCATTTTTTGGCTTATTTAAGCCCCCTTAACTTAAAAACCGCTATGTACCGCGGTTTTTGAGTAATGGAGAATATATTTAGTTTTACAATCCTATTATAGCAGATTTTTAGGCTTTCGTCAATGGGCTCGTCCCGATTCGAACGGGAGGTCACCTCGGCTTGCCCGCCCAATTTCCTTGCGCGCTCGTGGGATCGAACCACGGACCCCTTCGGTGTAAACGAAGTGCTCTACCACTGAGCTAAGCGCGCAAATTGTTGGCGGGTGAATAAACGAGGCGCTCCCCGCCTGCCGAAGCGACGAATGGCCACTGCTGGACTCGAACCAGCGACCTCCTCGGTGTAAACGAGGCGCTCTAACCAACTGAGCTAAGTGACCGTGGCGGGCAGGTAACCAGCTGAGCTACGAGCCCACGTTTATTTAACTATAATTATTCCCTTCATAACATCAGCATGGGCGGTGCAATGATAAGGGTAAACACCCGGCTCGTTGAAAGTCAGTGCGTATGTCTCGTCTATATCCAGGGCCGGCGAATTTTGAGAGGGATAGTAAGTGTGTGCAGGATGCGAGTCTGTATTAACGTAATGCGTAGCCTGATCAAGATTCTTCCAGGTAACAGTCGTGCCTTTCGAAATCCTCACCGCCTGTAGTGCAAAAGCGATGTATTGCATTTCAATTATAACTTCGTCTTGGCCGGTTAGATCCGTCGCCTGTTCTTGAAGGCTTTGATTGATCGCAAATTGAAAATATCCATCGTGGCAGCTTCGATCCGGCCAGCAGGCGTTGTACTCGACACGATACACGCCATCCGGGCTTGCCTCATCCATTGCCCGTCTCATTGTCAGTTTGTTGCTATCAATCACAGTCTCCCCTATTCCATAGTCTTTGCCGTTGTGTATGATCTTGATGGAGGAAATTTCGTGCAGATCAAAATTGAAGTCGAGTACGATGTTAATTGGCACTCCCGGCAGGACGCCTCCGTGTGCAGGCGTGTTTGACTCATAGTGCGCGCTCTTTTTCGGCGCGTCAAAGTTGAATTGAGCAGATTGATTATTTGGCTGGGTAGTGGTTTGGTCGTCCAGCGGATTATTCGGCCAGTCACTGTCCTTTATATTCCACAGGATCAGACCACCCGCGAGAATAAGTATGATCAGCAACAAGATTTTTTTCATAGGAATGCGCGCTATTCGTATTTCTCAAAAACTTCTCGAAACTTATGAAAGCTGAACTGAAAGCCCGTATGTAGCGGCTCTGGCAACTTATCAAGCTTAAACCATCCAAGCTCATCAATCTTATTTGGTTCGTTATTCTTAACTTCCTCGGGATTAACTTTGATAAAGAAAGGTACTGCGATCCAATGCGTTCTTGTTCCGTTGTGCTCTCTAAAAATATCGTGAGCAGGCAAACGTTCTTGTATTTCTCCTTTGCATCCGTATTCTTCAACCACTTCTCGCAAGACATTTTCTTCCAAGCTTACTCCGAAATCCAGTTTTCCCGATCCTGGATCCCAACGACCTTGCTCATCTCTACAATTTTTACTTCTTTTATGGAGCAAAAAACCACCCCGTCCATCGTTACAGTAGAATGGCGTTGTGATTCCTACGTAGTCAACCCCAATTTGCATAGTAGTTATTGTTGTTTGGTGCCCGAGGGGAGATTCGAACTCCCAAGCCCTTGCGGGCGCTACCACCTCAAGGTAGTGCGTCTACCAGTTTCGCCACCCGGGCATAAAATAAGTACAGGTATTATATAATAAGTCTTCGCCAACGTATATAATAATAGAATAGGGTACCTTAAGGATGTTCCTTTAGGGTACCCTATCGCGGCAGGTTATGGCATTGCGGGTGAGAGCGGAACGTTGTTGTTGGTTTCTTCAATAACTCGTTTGAGCGCCCGTTTTACCTCATGCAGATTTAGCATCAAACCTCTGCAGAGTGTCAACGCCTGATCGACCTCGCCCAGGAGCTGACCGGCCCGGCCTCTCCTGTACTGGGCAGTTTTAGACTGTTGCCCCGCCAAAAACCCCTCTGCGCGTTCCAATGCGGAAGCCACATCCGCGAGATCTTTCATTGTTCCTCCTTCGTTCCTAGATTGACCAAGGATAAGTATTAGGATTTTAAATGTGTCTGTCGTATCAGTCAAGACTATGCAAGTAATGTAATTTTATATATTATACAATAAAATGTTAAATTTCGCAAGGGATTTAATAGGCAATTTGCCAAAATTTCGCTTATCTAAGGCTTTTTTTTACGCATTAATCGCCTTTTTACCCATCCAGACTGGCAAGGCGTACTTTTCACGTGAAAGCTTCTATTTTGGCTATCATGCCTTTTACAATACATATTTTTTCTACTTGACAGATATACTAATTTTTGGTATAATTGTCGCTTGGTTATGGGAAAATTACAATTTTTCCCCCATCATCCACAGAATATACACAAGATTTAGACATGACCGGATTTATCAGTTATTAGCTGGATTTTGCCTTATTTCAGCAATTTCTCTGTTGGTTTCACGCCCGCCTGCCGGCGAGGCAGGTGAAACGTTAATTGGTTTCTACGGATTTGCAAGAATCACAGGATATCTTATTTTGTTCACTTATATTCGTGAGAATATCATTTCACGTGAAATTTCACGGATTTTTTGGCTTATTTTAGCGGTTTTTTCTTTTGAAAGCATTGTTGGGATTGCACAGTACCTTAGCCAAAACTCGCTCGGACTAGGATTATTAGGCGAAGAATTTTTAAGGCCAGGGCTTAAGGGGGTTGCTGAATTTGTGTCGCATGGCATTGCCAATCCCTTACTCTATAGTATTTTCCCTCATCTAAGGCCTATTTCGGATCTGACCATCAATATTCGCGCTTATGGCACCCTCCCCCACCCGAATGTTTTGGCAGGGTTACTGTTTTTTGGATTGATGGCCAATATTTTTGTCTTATATAAGGGAAAAAATAGGATTTCACGTGAAATATTGGCAGTGTTCTCATTGATAACCATAACGACTGGTTTAGTCGTGACGTTCTCGCGTTTGGCATGGGTGATTAGTTTTTTGGGAATCCTTTTATTTGCTTTTATAGTGGTAGGGCTCCGCGCGAAAGAGCAGTTTTTAATGAAAACTGGGAAGCTTGACCACAACACTCGTCTCTACCGCCCCGAACGAGCAAGTTTCATCGTGTTCATCCTTCTAATATCCGCGGCAATAAATTTGTTGGCATTTGGGCCGCAAATCAAAGACCGCCTTGTCGGGGTCGACCTAGCTGGTATCGAGGCAAATGATTATTCAGCGTCCGAGAGCATTGATAATCGGCAGGTGTTCAATGGTATTGCCTGGGAGATAATCAAAAACAACCCCATTCTTGGCGTTGGGGTAAGAAATTTTGTTGTCAGCATGGATGAGTATAGCGGGGGATTACGACCGCTGCCGCATCTTCATCAGCCGGTACATAATATTTATTTGTTGATCGCGGCAGAGAGCGGAATTTTCGCGCTAATTGTATTTTTGTTTCTTCTTTATAATATTGTGCCCCCGGTAGTAGAACCTGCTGGTTCACTACGGGGCAAGGACCCTTTGCTTCGTTATACTTTATTGATTATTTTTTTCGGCTTTCTATTCTGGGGGCTGTTTGATCACTTCTTCTGGACGATTCAAGAGGGGAGTCTGGCATTTTGGCTGGTCGCGGGATTGTTGGTAGCCCGAAGGTAATAAAAAGCTGTTGACAAAATTGCCTGTTTCAGGCTAATATACATATTTCGAAAACAAAGGAGGAAAAATGAAAATTTACCTGCACGCGGTATTTACTCTTCTTGTCTTGGTCGTTTATTATTATCGCTTCGGTTATGAAGACACTTTGGCACAAATTATGCTTTTCTGTGGAGCAGCCGGCATTATTTGCAATGTTTTGGTAGTAAGTTTGAATGGCGGACGCATGCCCAGTTCCATCGGAGGATCGCGAAATCATTGCAAAATTACCAGGGATACAAAGTTGAGGTGGCTGAGCGATATAATTTCACTGCCGCCAACTAAGTGGCACAGTCTTGGCTACATGAGCATTGGTGATGTGCTCTTATATCTAGCGATCGTTTTGTCACTGTGGAAGATGATGGGGATTCTGTGGCGTGTTGTCGCTTTATCGACGGGTTTAAACCAAGACCACATTCTTGCTTGAGGAATGTGGTCTTGATATTTTATTGGGGCAAGTCGAACTCTCAAACTTTCCTTTGGGCATTGTATCAAAAAGTCAGAACCCACTTCCAGCAGAACCCCTGATTTCGCACACTCCGCGTGCGTAGCGGCTTTGACCCGAAAAGTTACGCTCCGATTGCGTGGGAACCCCGCCACGCGCGGAGTACCGCGCGTCCCGCCCTCTCGCCTTGCCACTCCTCCATTCTGATTTATTTGCGGGGGGGATTTGAAAAAAGGAATGGGTGGCAAAGGCGAGAGGGCGGCTTCCGTCTGAATTTCACAAAAAGTTCATCTAGTAATTCACACCAAATAGGTATATTGTTAAGATTGTTAAGATTGTGGATAAACCTATGCGGGACTTAGACCCAGAATTAACGTCGGCGATTGTAGATACTTTACGCGAGCCAATAGTGATATTGGATAAGAATCTGCGTGTGGTCGTCGGGAACCGAGCTTTTTACGATAAATTTGATATCGATTATAAAAAAATCCACGAAAAGGAATTTTCAAAGTTAGGCAGCGGCGAGTGGAATATTCCCGCTCTTATCTCGCTTCTCGCACAAGTCATTCCGGAGAACACCAAAGTTGAAGGTTACGAAGTGGTACACACGTTCGAACGGTTGGGCTTGCGTGCCATGGTTTTAAATGCGCGTTCAATAAAGTTGAATGGTAATCGTCACGATATATTTATTTCGATAACTGATATAACGGAGCAGCGCAAGACAGAGCGTGATAAGGAAAATTTAATGCTGCAAAAAGACACGCTCCTTAAAGAAATGCGTCATCGTATTGCGAATAGCCTTCAGCTCGTCGCGAGTATAATTCTTCTGAAAGCTGGTAGCGTACAATCCGAGGAAAGCAAGGCGCATTTGGAGGATGCGCACGATCGGATTCTCTCGATTGCAACTGTCCAACGTAATCTTGACCCGACGAGCGAGGGCTCTTTGGTTCCTGTATTGGACTACCTAAGGACTCTTTGTGAAAGCCTCGCCAAGTCGATGATAGGTGGCCGCAAACCGATAACGCTCAAAGCCACGGGGGGGGGCGGCACAGTTACACCTGATGAGGCCATCGGTTTAGGCCTCATCACGACAGAGCTGGTGATGAATGCGTTGAAGCACGCTTTCCCACTGGGCGAGGGTCAAATAACCGTCGCCTACGAATCGAAAGCAGATAGTTGGAAGCTCAGTATTGGTGATGATGGTATCGGACTTGGAGCGACTGCGGCGCGTGGAGAAGGACTTGGTACGAGTATTGTTGAATCACTGGCAAACCAACTGAACGCAGACGTTGATAGAATTAGCACAGCGCGCGGCACTGTCGTATCAATCTCTCGTCCACGCGCAAGCGCGACTTCCAACAAGAAAGGGCCCCTCAAGGGAGCCATCCCCGCCGTTTTATAATTTCTCCCAAAACGGCGGGGATGATGTGTGCGCACGGGTAGGTGGGACAAACACATATCAATCTTTGCGCCTCGCCATTCCTTAAAGAATTTTGTATGGCGAGGCTCCGCTTGTATTTGAATCCCGCCAATCGTCCGGCCTTTTCGTCCAAAATCTCAAAAATGATATTTCCGCCATTTCAGCACGTTTGGAGCGGCTTACAGATGCCTATCTCGCAGAGACATTGTAGTTGAATGACTACATGGAGCGCAAGAACGCGCTGATGTCGGAAAAGAAGTCGCTGGAGGAAAAATTGAGTGATTTTGAACGCAAAGGCAATCATTGGCTCGAACTCATGCGGAATTGGGTTTTAGAGGCCAACCAAGCCGAAAATCTCATCAAGGCAGAAAATCTTTCGGGGATGAAAGATTTTCTGGTGGACATCGGCTCGAACCGCCGCATAGCGGCGGGAATTCTGGCGGGGGAATTCGGAAAGCCGTGGCATTTCCTTGCGGAAATGCCACACCACTCGCGCGCCGAAGGCGCGCGTTAGTCATCAAATTCATTTTGGTGGACCCACCGGGAATTGTCAGCCAGAGGCTGATCCGCCTTTGGCGGAAACCCACCAGCCTGCCAAAACCTTTGGACCTAGGGAGAATCGAACTCCCGTCTCCACAATGCGAATGTGGCGTCGTACCACTGGACCATAGGCCCAAGGGCCATGGCGGGCAGGTGCGTGCTTGCTTAGAAGAACCTCTCCAACCGGCTTAAGAAATCGAACTTTTGATTCGCGAAATAGACGCCGATCAGGAGCAGGAGGAACAGAATATTGGTGATCGCCACTCGTTTGATATCAGATTTGATCTTCTGATATTCGTCCCGAAACTCGGGGTCAATGCTTTGTTGATTTTCGTCCATCGGACTATAATTAAATAAACCTTACCCATATTATATGCCACTTTTGTCAGACAATCCATATCTGGCCGCAAGCCTCGCTCTGAACCTTTTGAACATTGTTTTGCTGACCGTCGTCTTCTGGCGGTTCCGCAGTTATCAAAAGCGGCAGAATGAGCTTGTTCAAGGCGAAGAGATCCCTGACCTTGCCGAGATTGTGCTCAAGCACAAAAAGACTCTGGCGACGCACAACAAAAATCTCAAGGAGCTCGGCAAGATTTTGGAAGAACTGGTGGAAAATAACAGACTGAATATTCAGCGCGCGGGCGTGGTGCGGTTCAATCCCTTCGCGGAAACTGGCGGGAATATGAGTTTCGCCATTGCTTTACTCGACGGGAAAAACAATGGTATAGTGATATCTTCCCTCCATGGCCGCGAGGGGACGAGGGTGTACGCGAAATCCGTCGCGGGCGGCAAATCCCAGAGCCGGTTGACCGAGGAGGAAGAGCAGGCAATCAGGCAGGCGAATAATTTATAATTGATAATCATTAAGTAAAACATTATGGCAAAAAGGGAAGAGTACGAGATCGGCGCTCCGGAAACAATTGTCGGAGCGAGCGTGAAAATCGAGGGGGACCTGACCGGCGACGGGGACATTTTGGTTGATGGAACCGTCTCCGGCAAAATCAAAACCAACAAAAATTTGAATATCGGCCCGACGGCCAAAGTAGACGCTGATGTTGAAGCAAACAACGCGTCAATCGCCGGCATGGTCAAGGGAGATATCAAAATTAAAGGCGCGTTGATTATCCAGGAAACCGGAAAGGTTGAAGGCAATATCACGTGCTCGCGGCTGGCCATCGCCGAGGGCGGGCATTTTTCCGGGACCAGCACCATGACCGGGCAAATGGAAGAAACAAACCAGCCGGTGGAAGAAGAATAGTATCCGAAAAGCGCACTACGAATGCGCTCATCCGAATGATTCGGAGCATTAGGATAAATTCGTAGATTAGGATTATATAATGTATTTCTACATCTTTGACCCGCGCGGGGAGCGGGAAGTCAAATATTTTGAGCGCATTCAGGGGCGGCTTTTAAATACCCTGGCGGAAACCCATATTGAAGGAGAAACTTATCGCGTCACAGCCATCAGGAGTATTGAGCTTTTGGTCGAACAGGCAATCGGGGCCGAGGCCCGGACCATCATCGTGGTCGGTTCCGATTCTTCGCTCAATAAAACCATCAATGCCCTCGTGCGGAAAAAGGCCGATGTGACAGTCGGGTTTATCTCGCTTGACGAGGCCAGTTCGCTGGGGCATATTTTCGGCGTCACGGCGGATATTCAGGATGCCGTCAAGACTTTGGCTGGGCGGTTGGTGCGCGAGCTTGATTTGGGGCAGATCGGAGAGCATTATTTTTTATCCAAGGTAGATCTCGGCGAAAATTATTTTCCCAGGACGGACGCGGGATTTTTCGGACTGGGTTCGGCCATGCGGTTTACGAGTCTGCGGCCTTTTCCTGTTCAGATTTCTCTGGACGGCCGGTTTAATGTCACGACCGAGGCGCTGGGCGCGCAGATCATCAACAGCCGCAGCAACCGGGGATGCCGCATCAAGCTTGGAAATCCCCAGGATAAGTTGTTGGACATTTTGATATTGGGCAAGCTTTCGACCGCGCAGATTTTTCGGTACCGCAAGGAGCTCGCAAGCGGATGTTTGGACAATGTGCCGGGAGCGACGATTTTGCACGCGAAGAAAGTGGAGATTATAGGCCCCAAAAAGTTGCCGCTCGCGGTCGAGGGGCAACTTTATACCAAAGCCCCGGCCACAGTCATCGCTTCGAAAGAAAAAATAAAAATGATCGTGGGGAAAACGCGGCAGTTTTAGATTGACTTGACAAATATATTACCAAAGTATATACTTTGGGTATGAAGAGTGAAATCATTAATATCAAAACCGAGCCGGAAACAAAAAGAAAGGCCAAAAAGTTGGCCAGTGATTTGGGTTTGAGCTTGGGCACACTGCTCAACGCCTACCTAAAGCAGTTTATAAAAACCAAAACCGTAACCTTTGGCATAGCGGCGGAGGAGCCGAGCGAGTGGCTGATTAACGAATTGAAACAGGCAGAGAAGGACGAAAAAAATGGCTACACTTCCCCGGCTTTTGACAATGCCAAGGATGCCATTGCTTGGCTCAATGATCCAAAAGCCAAATACATCAATGGTAAATGGAAGTAAAATTCAAAAAGCCGTTTACGAAGAAGTTCGACCAACTGCCGAAGAAACTTCAAGCCATTGTTTCTAGCCGTGTGGAACTTTTTATATCCAATCCTTTACACCTGCAACTCAACAACCATGCTTTAAAAGGCAAATATAGGGGCTTCCGGAGCATCAATATTACCGGCGACTGGCGCGCCATTTTTCGGGAAACTGGAAATTATCAGCTTGTAACCTTTGAAACCATAGGCACTCATAATCAGCTATATAGATAATAATTTTTTTATTGTTTCATCGTGTTAACATGCTAATACATAGGCAAAAAGAAAAGGCAGTTTATACTCATGCCTTAAGAGTGGTATTTCATAATCTCAAACGAACGCCGGTCAATCCTATAATTTTTCCATCGTTTACAAGAGGTGCTGCCCAGATAATTATTGGGCTCTTCGGAATTTTCATTTCCAGTCTAGGTCCTGCTCCCTTGAATCGTTCGGTAATGAGGCCAATTCCAACTTTACCGTTAAGAGCAAAGTTGTATTCGGCCTTGTACCATAGTCCGCTGCCTCCGTGTTCATAAATTGCGAGCACAGTTTGGCGTTTGCCACCGATCCACAGGAAAGATCCCAGCCTGGCAGGATTGTCCGCCTGCTCGATCCCGGCGCCTACTCCAAACTGTAGCCAAGGCGTGGGCGAGAAACTCATACCCCCATACGATTCGCCGTAAGCTTTGTCCACCTGGAACCAGGCGAAGAGTCCGAGCTTTGAGGTGATGTTTCCCGAAACCCAGCCGTTGACCCGAGGTGTGACAGACTTTTCGGTTACGTGCACTCGCATCTCTACCCAGGTTTGAGCTGGTAGCTTGGGAACAACCATGAGTAACAAAATGCAACAGCCCCAGCCGAATTTTTCCCGCAGGCTCACTTTTCTCATTATCTTATCCTCCTCAAACTTTGCGTTTTTAGTAACTGGTTTGTGTCCAAGTATCACCCCGAGTTTATAGTCCCGCAGTCTCCCTGGACTTTCGATTCTTTTTGTTTTGACAGGGTAGACTAGCAGAACGAAAGAAAATTGTCAATAGTTTTGCGACGAATTCTTCATTTTTTTCTCTAAATGCGTGGAATAAGGCAATATTTTCTGTTGACTAAATTTCAACAACATGCTAAAATAAGAGCATGATTAATGATACCCTCAAGAACTTAGGCCTTGGTGAGAAGGAAATTTCTGTTTATTTAGCCATACTTCAGCAAGGTAAAATCACGCCTGCCGCCCTTTCCGCTATGGTCGGCATTAACCGAACCACGGTTTATAGCGTGGCCAAAGAGTTGAGCAAGAAAGGCCTCATCACGGAGGACTTGGCTGGCCCAGGAAGATATTTAATTGCTCGACCTCCGTCTGATTTGGCGTCACTTATTACTCAAGAGGAGCGCCTTTTGGAGGGGAAAAGGAATTTGGTTAATCAAGCGATTGGAGAATTGGCAGACATTGCGAAGCAAACTAATTATGCACTGCCAAAGATAATTTTCGTTGGTGAGGATGAATTGGAAAGTCATTTATATAAGCAGACGCCAGTTTGGAATGAGAGCATAATGAAGCGGGACGGAATCTGGTGGGGCTTTCAGGATCAAACCTTTGTGGAATACTATGAAAAATGGATTGACTGGTATTGGGAGAAAGGGAGTCCTGCCAACATGAATTTGCGGCTTTTAAGTAATGAGGTAGCCGAAAAAATAAAAAAGAAGAAATTTGAACGCAGAAAAATTCGGTTTTGGGATCAAAGTAAAAATTTTACCGCCACCACTTGGGTAAATGGAGATTATGTGGCCATGATCGTAACCAGTCAGCGACCACACTATATGATGGAAATTCACGATGCCGTCCTTGCACACAACTTGCGCGAAGTTTTTAAGGGAATATGGAATAAAACGACGCAGAAATAAAAAGTCTTGCAAAAATGGTAGAATTTAGGTATAGTGAGTTGTTATATTAAAAAACATGGATCTCTCCAGTTTGTCGGGGCAATTGAATATTCCGATCAACGAACTTCGCAACCGGATTCGCGAGGCCGGTTTTCGCATCCCGCCGCGCGCGCGGAAAATCAACAACACCCTCGCCCGCGAGATCGTGCGCAAACTTTCCGGACGAGTTGAGGTGAAGGAAACAAAGCCGCTCGGCCCTTCGCAAATCGAGATTGGGGAATATATTACGATCAAAGATTTCGCCCTCAAATTAAATCAGCCGATCGTGAACGTGATCAAAAGGCTCATGGAAAACGGCGTCATGGCCACAATCAACGAAGAAATTGACGCGGAAACGGCCGCGATTATCGGTTCGGAATTCGGCACAACCGTTGAGGTAAAAAGACAGGCGGCCGATGAGACCAAACTGGGCTTGGGGTATGTCTACGAACTTATGGCCAAGGAGGACAAGGCGAAGCTTCGGGAGCGCCCGCCGATTGTGGCAGTGATGGGACACGTGGATCACGGCAAAACCACGCTTTTGGATACAATCCGCAAAACCAATGTCGTGGCCACTGAAGCCGGGGCCATTACCCAGCATATCGGAGCGTACCAGGTGGAGCACAAGGGGAAGCTGATCACCTTCTTAGACACTCCCGGGCACGAGGCGTTTGCGGCGATGCGGGCCAGGGGTTCGAACGTCACCGACATCATTGTTCTGGTCGTCGCGGCCGATGACAGTGTGAAGCCGCAGACGGTGGAGGTGATCAATCGCGCGAAACTGACCAAAACGCCGCTCATCGTCGCACTCAATAAAATCGATAAATCAGACGCCAACCCCGAGCGGGTCAAGGGCGATCTGGCCAATTTGGGAGTGATGGTTGAAGAATGGGGCGGTAAAGTGCCGGCCCAGCCGATTTCCGCGAAGGCGGGCACGGGAATTGACAAACTTTTGGAAATAATTCTGCTCACGGCCGAGGTCGAGGAATTGCGCGCCAATCCGGACGGGCAAATCCTGGGCGCGGTGATAGATTCGCGGGTCTCCCGTGGCAAAGGGCCGGTCGCGACAGTGCTGGTGCAGAATGGCACACTGAATATCGGCGACGCCGTGGTGGTCGGGACAACCTTTGGAAAAATCCGGAGCATGGAAGACGCTCTGGGGAAGAAATTAAAAGGGGCAATGCCGTCCACACCGGTTGTAATTTCCGGATTGTCTGGTGTTCCGGAGGTCGGCGACATCCTGAAAGTCATGCCGAGTCTGGAAGAAGCCAGACAGCAGGCGGTGAATCTTGAAAAACAGGAACGGGCAAAAAGGCTGAAGAGCCGCCAGACTATCAAAGCCGATCCGAGCAAGAAGGAATTGAAGATCATTGTCCGGGCTGACGTCCAGGGCAGTCTCGAGGCCCTGATGGATCAGCTTTCAAAGCTCGGCAGCGACGAAGTAAAACTCACAATTGTTGATCAGGGGGTAGGGGAGATTTCAGAATCAGATATTCAACTTGCTGAAAATACCCAGAGCGTGATCATCGGGTTTCACACCCGGGTGAATGCACTGGCTGGCAAACACGCGAAGCAGAGAGGCATCACCATAGATTTCTATGATGTTATTTATGAATTGGTTGAGAATTTGACCGAAGTCTTGCTTTCGATGATGCCAATGGAAGTTGTAAAAACCAATTTGGGGAGAATAAAAATAAAGGCAGTTTTTAGGACCGAGAAGGACTTTATGATCGTGGGGGGCGAGGTTTCAGAGGGCAGGATCGTCGACAAGAAAAAGTTTGAGATTTTTCGGGCGAAGGAACACGTCGGCGAGGGAAAAATCGACGAGCTGCAGCAAAACAAGGTCGAGGTGAATGAGGTCAGCATCGGCCACGAATGCGGCCTTCGGATAAAATCGTCAGTGCCAATTAAAGAAAATGACGTTCTTGCGGTGTATGACGAGACGGTGAAGAAGAGAGAGTCGATGTAGTGTTATTGGCATGACGGCGAGACAAGAGCGGATCAATTCTGTTTTGCAAAGGGAAATTTCCACTTACATCGTCAATGAAGGTCTGGAAGGATTGACAGGCCTGCTCACTATTACCGAGGTGCTCGCGACCGCGAATCTCAAACATGCCAAAGTTTTTTTCTCGGTGATCGGTCAGGACGAAAAACACGTTTCGGAAATACTGCAAAAAAATATTTATAAGATTCAGAGGATGCTTAAACTCCGGCTGAATATCAAAATTGTCCCGCGGATCGCCTTTGTCCACGACGCGTCGGTGGCGCACGCCCAGCGGATCGGAAAATTAATTCAGGATTTGCACGATGATCAAGGCAAATGAAAAACTAAAAATTGATTTTCAGAAAGCGAAGGACCTTGTCGGGGAACATCAGACCATTCTGGTCGTTTCCCACGAATACACGGACGGCGATGATCTCGGCGGTATTTTGGCCTTGGGGGAAGCGCTGAAAGGCCTGGGGAAGAAGGTTCGTTTGGTGGCCAAGGGCGGGGTGCCCGACAGCCTCCTGTTTTTGCCGGGTCAAAACGAGGTGCTGGAACAGCTAATCCCGGAGATCGTCGCGGAGAGCGATCTGCTTGTGACCTGCGGCTGTGGGAATCAGACGCGGCCCGGTTTTGATCTTCTCGCGGCCTGGTCCAGGCCAATTTTGAACATTGACCACCACCATGACACGAAAATGTTCGGGACAGTCAATGTGTGGGATGAAACCGCGGCGGCGAATTGCGAGCTCATCTATCTGATGTTTATGGAGTGGGGAATGGCGATAACCAAACCGATTGCCATGGCTTTGCTGACCGGCATTTTTACTGACACGGGCGGGTTTCGCCACGCCAATGTTACGGCGCAGACCCTGGAGGTCGCGGCCGAACTCCTGCGTCGCGGGGGCAGGCTGGATCTCGTTTCGAGGTTTACTTTTTCCCAAAAGGATTTGCCGAAATTGCGCGCCTGGGCCGTGGCGATAGAGAACGCGCGTTTTGATTCCACGCGCGGCATTGTATATACTGTAATTACCGAAGAGGATCTGCGGAAAATATCGGCCGGAGAAAATGATCTGGAAGGAGTGGCGGAACTGCTTAATACCATTCCGGAGGCGAAGTATTCCATGCTGTTGAAACAGCGCGGCGATGAGGTGAAGGGCAGTCTGCGTTCCGAGGCTTACAAGGGTGTCGATGTTTCCGAGATTGCCAGGCGCTTTGGCGGCGGGGGACACAAACTGGCCGCTGGGTTTAAATTTAAGGGGAGAATTGAGCGAACTCCCGAAGGGTGGAAAATTACATGACCAAGGTAAAAGACATCATGACCAAAAATGTAATAACCTGCGAGCCGATGACTTCGGTAAGGGAAGCCGCGCGGCTCATGTACTTAAATGGGCTGACCGGCATGCCGGTGCTCAATGCCAAGGATGAAGTGGTCGGGATTATTACCGAATATGATCTGACGCGCATCGAGGATCATTTGCATCTGCCGGTAACTTTTGGTTTCCTGGGGAGCATTGTCTCGCTCGACAATCCCTTGAATGGCGATGAAGTAGAAAAGCAGCTTCAGAAATTGGCCGCGACCAAAGTCGAGGACTTGATGACCAAAGATGTTAAATCTATCGCGCCTAACGCTTCAATTGAAGATGTCGCCGAATTGTTCCTTCATCAAAAAGCCAATCCCGTGCCGGTGATGGAAGGAAATCAGTTGGCGGGAATCATAAGCCGGGCAGACATAGTCAAACTCATCGCCGGCGGCGAGCTTGTCGGCCGCGAGTGGCGGGAGCTGGCGAAACTAAGTTAAAGGTACTATTTTTTTCACAAAAATTCTCCGAATCACCGGAGAATTTTTGTATGGAGCGGGTGAGCGGAGTCGAACCGCCGTCTCTACCTTGGCAAGGTAGCATAATAGCCGTTATACGACACCCGCGCGTCGGCGACGGGATAACCTTCGCGTTCCGCCCAAGGCGGACTCGCTACGGTATCCATTCGCCTCCTCTTCGGAAAAAATGCGGAGGCATTTTTTCCGATCTTTGAATTTACTACAAAAAAATCTTTGATTTTTTTGTAAAAGGGGCATTCATGCGAAAGCTGAAATGAACTCCGACGATACGTCGGGGGACATGAAGGCTGAAGCATGAAGTGTACCCGTGCCTCGGGTCAGAATCGAACTGACGACGCCAGCCTCTTCAGGGCTGCGCTCTACCACTGAGCTACCGAGGCTCTTTGGTCGGGGTGCTGGGAATTGAACCCAGTCTACACGAACCCGAATCGTGCGTACTACCGGTATACGACACCCCGTTAACTTCTATATTATAATTTTTATTTCAAAAACTATCCAGGTAAGCGAAAGGCCAGTGTCATGATGGTTTGTCTGCTGCTCTTTCGCAGCAACTTTGCATCACAAGACGAACACTGGCCTTTTTCAAACACGTGGTGGGGCATCCGACGCCTCCGAAAGTCATCCGCCGTTTTCTTCTTTCTTACACTTTTCACACTCTTGCCGCAGGCGCTCTAGCCGTGTTTCTAAAACGGCCAAGGCGATGTCCTGCGCATCAGTGAGCTTGCCAGCTCGTGCAAGCGCCAGATCTGCAAGCAGAGCCAGGACAGGCTTCAGAAGCTCGCAAT
The DNA here is from genome assembly GCA_030700065.1 of bacterium. Taxonomy (GTDB): domain Bacteria; phylum Patescibacteriota; class Doudnabacteria; order UBA920; family 2-01-FULL-46-14; genus JAUYKH01. The sequence continues at coordinate 19,991 of JAUYKH010000018.1, forward strand.
TCGGGCATTTGT
>JAUYKH010000027.1 GCA_030700065.1 bacterium
CACCCTCTCTGCCAATTCCGCATCTTTTTGCATGCCCTTCTCCGTCACCATGATTATCCCGCCGCGCGGGCCTCGCAGCGTTTTATGCGTTGTGGTCGTGACAATATGCGCGTGCGGCACGGGCGAAGGATGCGCTCCAGCGACAATCAGACCCGCGACATGCGCTATGTCGCACGCCAAATAAGCACCAACGCTGTCGGCTACCTCGGCAAATTTATCATACTCGTAAAGATAAGGATAAGCGGTCGCGCCAGCCCAGATGAGCTTTGGTTTGTGCTCTTTCGCGAGCTTCGACACTTCGTCCATGTCAATGCGGCCGTCCTCACGAACATGGTATTGAATGCTGTTATAAAAAATCGCGGTCGCGGAAACTTTCCAGCCGTGGGTCAAATGCCCGCCCTCCGGAAGCGCAAGTCCCATTATAGTATCTCCCGGTTTGCAGGTTGCCATGTATACTGCGAAGTTTGCCGGACTTCCAGAATACGGCTGGACGTTCGCATGCGGAACGCCAAAAATCTTTTTGGCTCTTTTGATGGCGAGGCTTTCGATTTGGTCTATAAATTCATTGCCGCCATAGTATCTTTTGCCCGCGTAGCCTTCGCTGTATTTATTAGTCAAAATACTCCCCATCGCTTCCATGACTTCAGGGGAAGTATAATTTTCCGACGGAATCATCTCGAGGCCTTCTTTCTGCCGCCTCTTTTCGTTTTCTATGATGTTATAAACTTCAGAATCTTGTTCTCTTAACATATTATTTTAATAGTCCGTAGAGCATCGTCAGAATACCCGCCATTGCGAATACCCAGAATATGCTCAAGCCCGCGCCGAGGATGGCAATGGCCAAAAGCGCGGTGACAATCTTGCCGATTGACAGACTGAATTCGTAAAAAACGCTGTAGGCGATCGCGTAATCCGGGCCGCGTTTCGCCGCGTGATCAAATGTCAGTGAAACCATCGGCACATTGAGGGTGTCTTTGCCGGCTTTGGTCAGCGCGTCAAAACCCAAAACAGAGACGGTCCCGTGGCTTAAGAAACGGAATAGCCACGTGACACCGTAGAATAAAGAACTCAACCGAATGAGTTTGCGCTTGTCCGTTCGGTCCGTCAATTTGCCTATGTACAACATTATCATAGTTCCAATTACCGCACCAATGGTGGAAATTACGCCAACTTCGAAAAAATCCGAAACGGCAATGAAAATAAAAATCGGCCAGAGACTCATCACCATCAGATCTTCGGCATAGCCCCAGTAACCAAAAAAATTAATTTTATGGGCCTTAAACACGGCCCATAAATTTTTCAGTCGAAAACTATGTCGGGCATGAATGTCAGGGCTCTTGAAAAGCGGATACGCTGAAAACAGCATCAGAACGCTCGCCGCGACAAACAATGCGGCAAAACCGAACGAATCAGAAATAAACCCGCCGACGAAGGGCCCGATAATCAAACCGAGCTGGATGATGGAAAAAAGCGCGCCGATTTCCCTGCCCCGCTGAATGGGCGGGGACGACAGCGCGATATCCGCGTCATAAGCCGGCCAAAACCAGGATTTCTGAAGCGCGAAGAATACCGGCGCCAGATAAAACAGAGACGGGTGATTCTGGATTGAAAGCAGTAATATCCAGTAAACGACGTAAAAAATATTGGAAAGAAATATCGAATGTTTATATCCGTAATGGCTGGCAAATTTGGCGCCGACCGAAATAAGGATCGCGTACCAAACGTATACTTGGACATAAAACCACATGATCTGGGTAAGCTGGTAGCCGCGGGTGTAGAGAAAAATCGGTTCAAAAATAAAAACCAGCGACAGGGCGACACTGTTGAGGAACGAGTGCCAATACACTTCCCTAGCCTCCTGATTCAAGCGGTAAGTAAAATAGTGATGATGGTAATTCATTTTGTTTTGATGGCTTGCTGGATTTGGCGCAGGCTTAACGGACCTTTTCGCAAAACTTTAATTTTATTGTTACTCACCTTCACAATAGTTGAAGGTTTGACTTTCGGCAATTTCCCGGCGTCTATATATAGATCGGGTTGGTATTTCCCGCGTTCGAATTGTACGGCGGCATCTCGGATTGCATACGGGGTTTTTCCGCCGGAAATATTCGCGCTCGTGGCAGTGATCGGCTTGCCAAATTTTTTTACCAACGCCAGCGCAATTCTATTGTCCGACATCCGTATCCCTATTGTACCAGTTTCGGCCGAAAGCATTTTCCAATATTTTCTATTCCGAATTCTCAATTCCAATACGATCGTCAGCGGGCCTGGGAAAAATTTTTTGAACAACTTTCGCGATGGCTTATTAAGCATTGCCAACCTTTTCACGATCGTGAAATTTGGGACAATCACATGTACGGGCTTCTTGAAGCTTCTGCCCTTGATTTTGTAAAGTCTTCTGACCGCCTGTACATTCGTCGCGTCCACCCCCAGTCCATAGGCCGTGTCAGTCGGATAGACCACGGCTTTTCCCGCTTTTAAATACTTGACCGCCAATTCAATGCCTTTTCTATCCGCCTTTACTATTTCCATTCGAGCAATTGTCATTCCCGCGCTAAGCGGGAATCCAGGAATTCTGGATCCCCGATCAAATCGGGGATGGCATTCCAATTAAATCTTCCGGTGACGCCACTTTATGCCAAAATGTCGCTTTTACAATGTTCATCCTTGCCCCATCCCTAATCATTTGTAGAAAAGTCTGCGGCAGACCGAATTCCATTGTGCGATTGCCGGCGGGAACCAAAGGCAAGGTAAAAAAATTACTATCCAAAACATAAGCGCCGGTATTTACAAGCGTTTCTTGCGGGGCTGGTTGTCTTTCAATAATATCAAGCACCTCTCCGTTGCCTTTCATCTTCACGATGGCCTGCCGCTCATCTTTTAGATCGTCATTTTTCATCTCCCAGACCAAAACCGACAGCGGATATTTGATGAGTTCAGCCAAATCTTTGCCATAATACAAGTCATCACCCATTATTACCAGAAAACGATCGCGCAATACTTCTTTGGCCGCCGAAAGCGCGTGGGCCGTACCCCTTAATTCCTTTTGCTCCACGTAAGTGATCTTTTTACCCGCGAATTTTGGGCCGATAAAGCCCATAATCTGTTCCTTGAGATATCCAACGACCAAAACCACCTCGTCAATCTCATCCGGCAGGGCCAGAAGGTTGTGCTCGAGCAAAGTCTTGTCTGCGATTTTTAGAAGCGGCTTCGGGGTGTTTTTGGTCAGCGCGCCCATCCGGGTCCCCAATCCCGCCGCGAGTATTACTGCCTGCATTATGTTACAAAATTAATGATCTTACCCCGCACATACACAACTTTTTTTATGATTTTACCTTCCAAGTACTTCTTTGCGTTCGAATCGGCCTGCGCCATCTCCTTCACGTGCTCTTCGGAAGAGTCGGCAACTACTTTGACCGTCGCGCGTACGCGGCCGTTCACTTGTACAACTATACTTACCGAATCCTCTTTGATCAATTTCTCATCATACCGCGGCCACTTTTCCCTGTGAATCGATGTTTTGTGACCAAGCTTTTGCCACAATTCCTCTGCTAAATGGGGAGCGAAGGGCGAAAGTAATTTTAATAGCGTCTCGGCGTTTTTCTTATCAATACCGTTTACGCCCTGAGCTTGTCGAAGGGCCGAGAACTCATTTACCAAAATCATCATCGCCGAGACCGCGGTATTAAATTTGAACGCGACAATGTCCTCGGTCACTTTCTTTATAGTTTTGTCGAGCAAGCTCGCAACCTCACCATCTCTCCCTCTCCGGTCTCGGAGAGGGCTGGGGTGAGGTAACGCGCCATGCTTTTCAAAGAGTCTCCAAACCTTATCCAAAAATCTCTTCACTCCCCTGATCCCCTCCGTGCTCCACGGCTTCGCGTCCTCCAGGGGACCCATAAACATTTCATACATGCGCATGGTATCCGCGCCGAATTCGGCCACCACGTCATCGGGATTGATGACATTTCCCTTTGATTTGCTCATCTTCTGTCCGTCAGGCCCTAGAATCAAACCCTGGTTTCGCAATTTCAAAAACGGCTCGTTAAAATTCACATACCCCATATCCTTCAGCGCCTTGCAGAAAAAGCGAGCGTACATGAGGTGCAGTACCGCGTGTTCCGCGCCGCCGACATAGGTATCCACCGGGCACCACCGGTGCGCCCTGAGCTTGTCGAAGGGTTTTTTGTCATTCTTCGGATCAGTATATCGCAGCCAATACCATGACGAGTCAACGAACGTATCCATAGTATCAGTCTCCCGCCGCGCAGATTTTTTGCAATTCGGACACTTAACTTTATTAAATGATTTAGACCGCGCCAAAGGCGACTCGCCCGTCGGCCGAAAATCAACGTCCGTCGGCAGTTTCACCGGCAGATCCTTTTCAGGAATAGCCTGCATTCCGCAGTCTTGGCAATATACAATAGGAATCGGCGCACCCCAGTATCTCTGTCTGGAAATGAGCCAATCGCGGAGTTTGTACTGGGTTTTCGGTTGTCCACCAACAAACTTTGTAATTTCCCATTTGGCACTTTCAGAATCCATGCCATTGAATTTGTCGGAATTCAAAACTATGCCATCGCCTGTGTAAGCTGTATCGCCGCGTTCAAGCCACACAACAACATACTTTATTTCGGCCACGGGGGTGAGCTTTCTCACTTCCCCGACATCGATCCACACAACCTCGTGCTTCGCTTTCTCTTCTTCCGTCACCTCGTCCTGTTCAAGATTTACAAGCTCGAACATGACAAAATTCGCCCAAACTGCTCGGTTTACGTCTTTGTGGGCCGCAAAAAACTCTGCAAAAATTGTGTACGGAAGTTTGCCGACAAACCGAAGGTTCTTGTAACCGGTTTCTTCACGTACTTCCCGTTCAGCCGCCTTGATGACATCCTCACCTTCTTCGACCCCGCCCGTGACGAATGTCTGCCAAGGTTGGCTCTTCCATTTTAGAGAAATAATTTTATTTTCTTTTGGGTGCCTGACAATAGCATGAACCATGATCCGTTTAGTATTTTTCTTGCCTTCTTTGGGTGGATTTATCATATCTATCACGTGCGGCGCAATTACTTGCTTGATAGACAAATTGTATTTCTTCGCAAAAGCAAAGTCTCGCTCATCATGTGCCGGCACAGCCATAATGGCGCCCGTACCGTAACCCATCAGCACATAATCCGCTATCCAAATGGGAATTTCCTCTTTTGTTGCTGGATTGATCGCCTTTATCCCCTTCAATTCAACTCCGGTTTTCTCTTTTTCCAACGCCGTCCTCTGAAGTTCTGTCTTCTTCTTGGCCTTCTCAATATATTCTTTGACTTCACCTCTATTCTCTATTCTATATTCTATATTCTGGATAAGCGGATTCTCCGGCGCCAGCACCATATACGTCGCGCCGAAAATCGTATCCGGCCGAGTGGTAAAAATTTTGATTGAAGGTGCAATCACGTTCAGCAATTCCGGCTCTTTGGGGGAATGGAAGTGTGGGTCTATTGCCTTAACTTCAATGAATCGCGCTGAAAGCTCCCCCGCTATCTCCTCAGGCTGATCAGCAGGAACTATATTGTCCCCGATGTCTTTGACGACGCTTATCAATTCCGCTTTTTGTTTAATTTTTTTGAAGTCAAATTTCCAATCGCAGCATTTGTTTAATGCGGGCCTGGGCTTGTTATCAAGAAATATAGTCCTAAGCGGAGGCGCGACCATTATTAAGTGGCTGATCTTAACGTTCAGTCTGGGTAATAGCTTCATCGCCAAGACCCCGCCCAACGAGTGAGTCACTATCACGGTGCTTGAATCAAATTTATAGTTTTTAAGAAGAAAGTCGGCTTGCTCTTCTATATCCGGTTCGGCAGGATCGGGCAACTGCGGCGCATAGACTTTTCCGCCTCTCTTTTCAATTTCTTTTTTTAACCAAGGCCAAAAATCATCGCTTGGGCTTCCTTTGAAAGCGTGAAGAAAAACAAAATTTGGTTTTGTCATCCCCGACCTGGTCGGGGATCCAGATTTATCCTCGACAGCGATCGGGGACTGGATTCCCGCCTTCGCGGGAATGACAATCTCAAACCCAATCTCCGCACCCTCGCTCTTGCCGATCCAATTTCTCTGCATCAATTTTATTGGTTCCGGCCAATCTATTTTACCCAAACCCTCCAGAAGCCGGTCAGCATAGTCCGTAATCTTGAAAAACCACTGCGGCAGGAGTTTTTGCACGACTTCCGAATCACATCTATGGCATCGCCCATTTATGACCTGCTCGTTTGCCAATACAGTTTGATCCTTGGGACACCAATTAACATTCGCTTCTTTGCGATAAGCCAGACCTTTTTCATAAAGCTTCAAAAACAGCCATTGGGTCCATTTATAATAATCGGGGTCTGAAGTATTTACTTCGCGCGCCCAATCATAAGATAATCCCAAAGACTTGATCTGCTCTCGAAAACGTTTAATATTGGCATCAGTGGTTTTTTTCGGATAGATCCCTTTTTCTATCGCGTAATTTTCCGCGGGCAGACCGAACGCGTCCCAACCCATTGGGTGCAACACATCATACCCATTCATCCGTAAATATCGTGAATAGATATCAGTGGCCGTGTAGCCTTCCGGATGCCCGACGTGCAAACCCGCGCCGGAAGGATACGGAAACATATCTAGCACGTACTGCTTCTTCCCCTTGCGCGGATTCTTCGGGGTAGCATAAAGCTTCTGCTTATCCCAAACGTGCTGCCACTTACGCTCGATTATTCTATGGTTATAAGCCTGTTTACCCGCCGAAGCCTTGGCGGAGGCGGGCCACTTTTTCTCTATTTTTTTGTGGTCGTATTCATTCATCGCTAGACCTTTTTGGCTAATACCAACATTCTCTTTGATTTCAAACCATAAGACTCTCCTTTGTAAGATCCCCAATATCTCACTACTTCCAGCCTATATGCTGCTAAAAGTTCAGAAAGCTTCGCAAGACTATACATGCGAATACCATTGGTCATCTCCTTTTTAAATTTATCTTTCGTAATAATCCTGCGTTCATAGTTAACGTTGGTAAGAAAATCAAAATGACGTTCTGCTTTTATAGTATAATCTTTTGCTTTTTCAAACCTCTTGATTTTGTAATTTCTCCATATCCATACCAAACTCATGAGATCAATAAAAAATTTCCCGCCTTTTTTTAAATTTCGACTGACCGTTTGGAGTATCTGCCTGTCATCTTTTTCACTACCATAGCCAAAGGCCGTAAACATATTAATAATCACGTCAAATTGCTGAGTCGAACGAAATGTCCTCGCATCACCTTTGATAAACTTCACGTCTAGGTGTCTTCGTCCCGCCTCCTTCCTTGCGAGATCAAGTTCATACGCCGAGTAATCAAGTCCCACAACTTCAAATCCTCTTCTGGCAAGCCCAATTGAATGTCTGCCGTGCCCGCAGCACAAATCAAGTATTTTATTCTTTTCCTTTAGAGGTATATTTTTGACTAGAAAATTTACTTCGCGGGGTGTGTGTTTGAACATTCCGTGAATTCCCCACAACGCAATATAGTGCTCATCAAAAAAAGTTTTCCACCATTCGTTTTGCATAATCCTTCATTTTACTTTACGTAGAGTACTTTTCATTTAAATTCTTTCTCACAAACTTCTTACCTGCCCCATCCCGCCAAATCGTCCCCGCCCCTTTTGCCTAATTTTTGATAAACTGTTCCATATCCCCAAAGCTTAACATTTTTTTACTGAAAGATAAAGAGATAAAAGCTGAATGCCTTCCTCCCAAATTTTCGCAATTGCGAAAATTTGGGAGGAACAGTCAGATGATATTTTTCTTTTTGAAAAATCTTTTCATCATTTTCTCGTCATCCTTATCAAGACGGCTGATTTCCATGATGGTAACAAAGTGTTCTATATGAAAGTGGTTCATTAGAAATTCCAACTCACCCCTTGGATCGTAGGGATAAAACCACAGAGTTCTTTGCAATGGGAAAAAACCGATGTCCTTCAGTTTCTTTCTAAACAAATCAGCCGCCCGCTTATGGTCCTTTGTCGGGATGTCCGCGGCTACTTGCCACCATCTGCCGTCCCATGAAGCAGGTCTTTTGATGGCCATGGCATCAAAATCCATCTTTTCCAACCTTTTCCGCCCAAGCTTCGTCAGAGAGATCAAAAAATCCTTTTTGGTAGGCGCCATTTTGATCAAGCCGTGCTGTTTCAGATAATAAAAAGTTCTAGCAACTTTCTCTCGTTTTCGTCCCGGCGTCCAGTGCTTATATCGTGGTTTTTTAAAAAATAATCTCTCAAAAGCCCAAAATGTATTTGGCGCCATTACCGTAAGCGTAAGCATGCCGCCCGCCGCCAATAAACCAAGGGCGACCTCACCGGCCGTCTTCAATTTCTCGATTTGTGCGGCAGTTAACCTCGGCTTTTTTGAGACTGGGAGCGAGTTACGAATTATCGTGCCTGCTCGATAATACATATGGATTTCATTTATTATTTTGTTTTGTTCCTCCCAAATTTTCGCAATTGCGAAAATTTGGGAGGGTAAAGCCTAAATATGGTAAAACCGTCTGGCGTTTTTGGTGGTCTGATGCGCAACCTCGTCTACGGCTATTCCCTTCCATTCGGCGATTTTTGCGGCAGTATACTTTATGTATGACGGCTCGTTGCGCTTGCCGCGGTGCGGTTCTGGCGCCAGATAAGGCGCGTCGGTTTCGAGAATCATGAATTCCAACGGCAAATTTTTCACTACATTCTCGCTGCGGCCGGTTTTATCAAAAGTAACAATGCCGTTAAGGGCGATATAAAATCCCAGATCAATAAATTTTTTTGCCTGTTCCCACGTACCGGTAAAACAGTGGATTTCGCCAGGCCCCGTGTAATTTTCTTTGAGTAATTCGTACAACTCATCATAAGCATCGCGGCAATGAATCATGACCGGCTTGTCAACGCTCTTGGCAAGAAACAAATGCTGTTTAGTGATCTCCTGCTGAATTCCATGTACTGTCTTAGGATCAACCCCTTTTGGCATTCGAAAGTAATCTAGGCCAAACTCCCCTATCGCCACAACTTTTGTAGAGCGCAGAACCAGTTCTTTGTAACTGTCGATATTAAATTCCTCGCCGCGCGCGTTGAAACTCGTTTCCTCCTCGTCCACGTGGTGTTCGAAAAGATGAATCGGGTGAAGCCCGACCGCGGCGTAAACACCGTCTGAATGCTCTTCGGCAATTTCCACCGCGCGGCGCGAGGTGTCAAATTGCGTCCCTGCGTTTATCATCCACACATCCTCTTCAAGAGCGCGGTCAATTGTCTGACCGTAATCATCGCGAAAGGCTTGGAAATTTAGATGAGTGTGGGTGTCGATGAATTTAGGCATGCGTTCGTTCCAATCTCGGGAACAGCGGCTCGGCTTTGGCGATTTTCTCCGCGGACAACCCGCTTCTGATTTTTTCCGCTGTTTCCGGCATAAACGGGGCGAGATTTTTTGCAATCTCATAGAGCAGGGCAACCAAACTCGAAATCACTTCCTTGAAGAGTTTTTCGTTTTTCTTGGCGGTTTCCCAGGGCTTGGTTTCGTCTATATATTTATTCGCCCAGGCAATCTCCTCCCAAATCTTTGCCAATGCTTCGTGAAATTTGAGATTCTCGATGAGCCTGCCCACCCCGTCAAAATCTCTCGGACTCACTACGACATCCGGAAGTTCTCCCTCCAAATTTTGAGCGATCAAAGTAGTGAGCCTGCTGAACAAATTGCCGAGTCCGTTGGCCAGATCGCCTTCATACCGCGCTTCCAGTTTATCGATTGAAAAATCCCCATCTTGTCCGAACGGAATTTCCCGCAGTAAAAAATACCGTACCGCGTCCGCGCCGTATTTATCCACCAGATTATTTGGATCAATCGCGTTTCCTAGCGATTTGCTAATCTTCTCCCCATCAATGGTAAAAAAACCATGCGCGAAAACCTTTCGTGGCCATGAAATTCCGGCGGCCTCCAAAAGTGCAGGCCAAATCACGCAGTGAAAGCGAATGATATCCTTGCCAATCAAATGCACATCTGCGGGCCAGAACTTTTTATACTTTTCGTCGTTTGGAAAACCAAGCGCGGAAATGTAATTAAATAGCGCGTCCACCCAGACGTAAACCGTCTGTTTCTCATCCCACGGCAGCCGAATTCCCCATTTCACATTTGGCCTGCTGATCGCGATGTCTTCCAAACCGCTATCAATAAACGACAAAACCTCGTTTTTTCGTGAGTCAGGTTCAATTTCTAATGAGCCTGTTAAAATCTTCTCCTTCAATACCTTTCCGTAGTCAGAGAGTTTGAAAAACCAATTTTTTTCCTTTAATTTTTCGGGTTTGGTTTTGTGATCCGGGCAAAGCCCTTTGCCGTCCAAATCGCTTTCATTGATAAACGCCTCGTGGCCGACGCAGTAAAGCCCTTCGTATTCTCCTTCATATAATTTGCCGGAATCTTTTAGTATTTCGAGAAATCGGGTAACGGCTATGATATGCCGCTCCTCTGTCGTGCGGATAAAATCATCGGGCGCGATACCAAGCTGATCCCAGGCAAAAGAAAATTTCGCCGCAACTTCTCGGGTAAAATCTTCAGGCGTCTGCCCAGCGGCCCGCGCCGCCTGCTCAATTTTTGACCCATGCTCGTCGGTCCCGGTCAGAAAAAAAGTCGGCACGCCGGCCCCGCGGTAAAACCGCGCCAGAACGTCGGCCGCGATGGTTGGGTATGCCGACCCGATATGCGGCACGGCATTGACGTAATATATGGGTGAAGTTACATAGAATTTCTCTGTCATAAATAAAAAGGCTAGTGATAGCCCCTTTATTATAACGAATTTTCCCCTATTTTAGCAATCAGGCTGTCTCGACCTTCTGCTCCTTTGACGCCGTGTAATCACTGATAATAACCTGCAAACCGGCAACCACCGGAACAGCCAGAAGCATTCCTAAAATTCCGGCTATTTTGAAGCCCAAAAGGACGGCAACCAAAATAATCACCGGGCTCACCCCGATCGCCCTGCCCATTATTTTCGGGACCAAAATGTGATTTTCAGCCTGCTGGACCACGACATAGAGGATCAAGACGAACAAGGCAAGGGGCGGGGATTGCACGAAAGCCACGAAGATGGCGGGAATAGCCGAGAGGATCGGCCCCAGGTACGGGACGATTTCCAGCAGACCGGCCAAGAGGGCCAGGGCGAGAGCGTATTTCACCCCGAGAATGGTAAGCCCCACGAAGGTAAAAATAAAAATGAAGCCGGAAAGAATCAACTGCCCCAGGAGCCAGCCGCCAATCTTGCGCTGGATTCTATGAGTAAGGGCAACCGCTCTGTCCTGATGCTTGGCCGGCACCAAAGTTTTCACAAAATTTTTCATCCCGTCGCCGGATGAAACAAGATAAAAAGAGATCGCCAGTATCGCCACAAACTCCACGAGGCCGCTAAAGACTCCGGCCGTGGTCTGCAGAAAATTTGACGTAAATCTCGCGAAGTTTTGGCCCAGCGCGGAAAAACTGTTTGATATGCCAAGCTGATCCAAGATATTGGCCAAATTAGTCGCCCGGCCGGAGATCTCGTCCTGGAATCCCTCAAGCCGGCCGGCCAACTGGCTGAATTGGCTGACCATCGGGGGAATGATGAAATAAAAAGTCATGGCCACGATGCCAAGGAAGATCAGGTAAACAAGCATTACTGACAATCCCCTCGGAAATTTAGCTTTGTTAAAAAGCCAATCAACCAGCGGATCCATGGCGGATGCCACCACTATGGAAACAAGCAAAACCAAAAGCAGCTCCCTTACCGTGTACAGAAGGATCAGGAGCAAGGCCACCAGAATTATTTTTATGAGCGAAGAGGTTGATATGCTGACAACCACTTTTTGAGACGGTATTGTCATACTGCAATCATAGCATATTTTGATCCCAATTTACATATCCAGCAGCTTTGCGATATTGATATATGGTTTGTCTGGCCCGATGATGGCTAAATTTAATTTTGATTTTTGGAATATGTCGCGGGCGACCCTTTGGATGTCGGAGGCGGTGACCTTGTCGATTTCCCGAAACGCGTCCTCCGGCCGCAATATTTTCTTTCTGAACGCGGCCTGCCCGAGATACCAATCAAGCAAACTTTCGCTCCGCTCAAGGGCCAAAGTCAAGGTTCCCTTCAAATATTCCTTGACTTTGTTAAGCTCGCGATCCTCAACCTGCCGGTTTTTGATTTTGACGAGCTCGGCAATAATGGTTTTCACGACGAATTGAATGGCATCCAAACGTACTCCGGCCTGGATGACAAAATTTCCCGTGTCCCGATAATTCGACGGGTCTGCTTTCACATAATAGGCCCATCCGTTTCGCTCGCGGATCTCCACGAACAGCCGCGAACTCATCCCTCCGCCAAGAATAGCCGCGAGCAAAATCTGTTTGATGTAGTCAGGATGGTTGTGATCATACGAATGAAACCCCATGGCCAAATGGTACTGCTCGGTCTTCTTGGGTTCGATTTTATACTTCGGGGTTTTCTGCACCGTCTGGACACTTTCCCACGCGGGTAGTTTCTCGCGGCCGGGAAGAACTGCGGGCCCCCAAAATTTATGGATCAACTTCGTGATATCCTTGTCATTGTACGCGCCGGAGACGGCCACAATAGTATTCTGCGGCTTGTAAAAGGTTCGAACGTAATCGAGAATATCCTCTCTGGTTATTTTCCTGATTACCTCCTTCATCCCCGCGATATTTCGGCCCAGGGGGTGGTTGGGCCACATGATTTCCTCCAAGACATCACCGACGTGTCGCATGGGGGTGTCTTCGTACATGTTTATCTCCTCGATGATAACACCCTTTTCCCGCTCGATTTCTTCGCGCGCGAACACGGGATGCTGGAGCATATCCGCAAGGATTTCAAAGATAAACTTGAAATGCTTTTTGGCCGCTTTAACATAAAATTGGGTATGCTCTTTCCCGGTATTGGCATTGTATTCCGCGCCAATAGCATCCAGAGCATGGCTTAGTTCCTGGGCCGTCGGGTATTTTCGCGACCCTTTGAAAAATACGTGCTCCAGGAAATGCGAAATGCCGCTCAACCGCTTCTCTTCGTTTCGAGATCCCGCTTTGACGAAAACGTCCACCATGACGGACTTGACTCCCGGGATCGGGACCTTGAGAACGGTCAGACCATTCTGAAGTTTGATTTTGGTATACATAATTGCTTTAGAAAATAATATTCTCTTCCAAGCCTGTCGGGACGGAAACGAACTTCCGTAATTTGCCAGATTTCAAGTATACCAAATCTTCGATACGAATTCCACCGTACTTTGGGATATAGACGCCCGGCTCGACACTGAACACCATGCCATCTCGCAAAATATCTTTTGAGTTCGGCGAAAGATTCGGCAGTTCGTGAATCTCAAGTCCGGTTCCATGGCCTAAATTATGAATAAAATACTTGCCCAATTTTTTCTCGTCCAGCACTCGCACGGCAAGAAAATAGAGATCTCTGACCTTCGTTCCGTCTTTTGCTTTATCAAGGACAGCGTTGTATGCCTTCTCCACTTGATTGTAGGCCTCCGCCAACAGCGAAGGCGCTGATTTCAAAAAAATTGTCCTGGTGAAATCACTGCAATAGCCGTGATATTTGAAACCAAAATCCAGGATGATCGATTCGTTTGGCCGAAGTTTTTTACTGCCTGGAACATGGTGTGGCACCGCGGCGTTAGTACCGCTTGCTACAATCGGCGGAAAACTCACATCCTCGGCCCCGAAACGATGCCCGAGTCGGCGGATTTCAGTTGCCAATTGAGCCTCTGTCCACGAACGAGATTTCAATTTCGTTCGCACCGCGGCAAAAACTTTTGCCCCGATTCTCATCGCGGCCGCGATGGATTTCAACTCTCCTTCATCCTTGATTTGTCTTTGCAGATCCACTGGATCATGAGCGACGAGAATTTGGATTTTGAGCTTCGGGTTTTTGCGCCTTAAATACTTTACTTCGGCATAGGTAAACTCGCCAAACACTTGCAGGGTCTTTCCCCGCCCAATATACATTCCAACATTCTTGAGAATATCGGAATGTAATCCCTCAACCTTTTCCAAACCGTCGCCCAGAAAAACTACGCGATCTTTCTTTGCCAATAAATACCCATTCATAAAAGAACGACCTGTCAGATAAAACAGGTTTTCTTTTTTCTTTATCAGAAGCGGGGCTTCTAAACTAAATTGGAATTTTCTGAGGCGCTGACTCATTACGATTCCAAGTTTTCCTTAAGCCACAGGGAAAGCTCTGCAATTGCCACGCGATCCTGCTTCATAGAGTCCCGGTCCCTCACTGTCACTTTTTGATCATTAACGCTTTCAAAATCAAAAGTGATACAATATGGCGTGCCGATCTCGTCCTGCCGGCGATAACGGCGGCCGATGCTTTGAGTATCATCGTAATCAGTTACAAGACCGGCCCGCTTCAGATCAAAAAGTATTTCCTTAGCAGCTTTGATTAATTGGTCTTTTTTGGAAAGAGGGAGCACAGCGACCTTGACCGGGGCAAGTTTTTTGTGGAGCCGGAGAACAACCTCGACATCTTTCGTGCTTTTTGTAGTTGTTGTTCGACCACCCACTATCTCATTATAAGCATCAATCAGAAAAGCCAATGTAAGGCGATCGGCCCCAGCCGATGTTTCAATGATATACGGGTAAAATTTCTTATCGGTTTTTGGATCCGTCTCCGATAAATCTTCCCCGGAAAATTCACTATGGCGAGACAAATCCCAATCACCTCGATTGTGAATACCCTCAATCTCATGCCACCCGAAAGGAAAATTATATTCAATATCTTCCGCGGCGCGGGCGTAATGCGCGAGTTCATCTTTCGCGTGGGGGCGAAACCTCAAATTTTCTTTTTTCATACCGAGCGCGAGATACCATTTCAGCCGTTCTTCTTTCCAATGATCGAAATATTTGTCTGCCTCTTCTGGACGGACAAAATATTGCATTTCCATCTGTTCAAACTCCCGCATGCGGTAGATAAAGTGCCCTGGCGTAATTTCATTTCGAAAAGCTTTTCCAATTTGTCCGATGCCAAACGGGAGTTCCGCCCGAACGGCTGTTTTTATATTTCTGTAATTTACATAGATGCCTTGCGTAGTTTCTCCGCGCAAATAAGTGAGGGAAGCATCATCTTTTACCGGGCCCAAATGAGTTTCAACCAGTAAATTGAACCGCTTCGGTTCGGTCAATTCTCCTCCGCAATCAGGACATTTCGCAATCCTTTGCTCTGTCAGATGGTCAGCGCGAAACCTATGGTGACATTTTTTACATTCCTGAAGCGGATCGGTAAAACCGGCACTGGTATGGCCGGAGGCTTCCCAAACGCGCCGCTGCATCAAAATACTGCTATCAACTCCAAAAATATTCGAGTGAAGCTGAAACATCTCCCTCCGCCAGGCTTCCTTGATATTCCGATTGAGCTCGACTCCCAACGGGCCGTAGTCATAGGTGCCCGCCAACCCGCCATAAATCTCCGACCCGGGAAAAATAATCCCCCGCCGTTTGCACAAATTGACGATTTTTTCCAGTGTTACCATATCCTAATAATAGCACAAAATTAATATTCGAATGAACCAAGCTCGATATCGCGCCTTATCTTTTCCATCAAATTCAGATAAAACCGCAGGTTGTGCATGGTGGCGAGTCTGATCCCGAGCGGCTCGCCGGCCATGAATAAATGCCGAATATACGCGCGGTTGTGATGCAGGCAACCATAACAGTTGCAGGTGTTGTCCACCGGGGTAAAATCCTCGGCATATTTCTGGTTATTAATTTTTAGAATCTCGTAGCCTCCTTCTTTGCGATTCACAAACAAATCTCCATGCCTGGCGTTGCGAGTCGGAATCACACAATCAAATGTATCAATTCCCAGGGAAACTGCTTTGATAATCTGTTCAGGATATCCGACTCCCAAAAGATGTCGCGGTTTGTTTTCTTCCAGGTGCGGCAGAGTAAATCCCAAAACTTTATACATCGTCTCCGCGTCCTCTCCTACCGCAAGGCCGCCAATACCATAACCGTCAAAGCCAATTTTTTGCAGCGCTTCCGCCGATTTCTTTCGCAGATCTTCGGAATCGCCGCCCTGAACGATCCCGTAGAGCCGCTGCCCGGGGTTTAGACTTTTCTCAATAATCTTTTCAAAATGGGCTTTGGCCCGCCCGGCCCACAACAGTGTCAAATCCAATGATTTTTGAATGCGCTCCTTCGTCGCCGGCAAACCAGGGACATCGTCGAGAACGAGCGCTATGTCTGAACCCAAATTGGACTGAATCTGGATCGAAGCTTCGGGAGTCAAAATATGCAAGGCCCCATCGAGTTCGTTGCGAAATTCCACACCGGCTTCTGAAATTTTTACACCCCTCACCTCACCCTTTCCCTCTCCGAGATCGGAGAGGGTGGCTCTCTTCTCCCCCAGACTGAATACCTGAAACCCGCCGGAGTCGGTAAAAATCGGTCCATCCCAACCCATAAATTTATGCAGTCCGCCGGCTTTGTAAATGAGCGTATCGCCGGGCCTGAGCCATAAATGATAAGTGTTGGCCAGAATCATTTCCGCCCCCCAAAATTTTATCTCC